>NZ_JBEZUT010000008.1:0-54511 GCF_040636595.1 Kitasatospora sp. NPDC036755 | reverse complement strand
GGTGCCACCGATTTCGATCGGTGGCACCGCCGTTCGGCGTTTCGGCCCAAGTCGGCGTGCTTTCAAGGGTGTTGGTGCCAGGCCCGCGGCCGCACCCCGGCCGCCGGGGGCGGGGCCGTCGTTCCGCCGGATTCGGTCGTACGTCTTGTGCGATGTCATGGCCCGGTTCACACTTCCGATTTGCGACCGTGTGAACACCGTGCGTGATCACTTCTCGTTCCTCGTCTGCCGGAGGCGGTCCCCGGCTTCCGCGCGGCCTCCTCCGGCAGGGTCCGGAGAGCGCCGGCCCGTACCGTCGTGCGCCCCCGCGCGCCCACCCCTCGTCGTCCGTACTCCCACCCCACTCGAAGGAGCTCCGGATGAGGCACCCGTGCACCCCCACGCCCCGGCGGCGGTCGTTCGCCGTCCTGGTGGCCGCCGCCCTCGCGCTGGTCGGCCCGGCCTGGAGCGCCGGTCCGGCCGCCGCCGGTCCGGCCGGCGCCACCCAGGCCGCCACCCCGGCCGCCGTCTCCGCCGCCCCCGACGCCGCGGCCCGCGCCACCGCCCTCACCCCGACCGGCGGCGGACCGCGCCTGGTCCGGGTGAGTGCCGATCCGCTCACCGACACCTCCGCCCAGCACGCCACCGAGGTGGAGCCCGACACCTTCGCCCACGGCGGCACGATCGTCTCCTCCGCCCAGGTCGGGCGGTTCGCCGACGGGGGCGCGGCCGGCCTCGGCTGGAGCACCTCGAAGGACGGCGGCGCCAGCTGGCGGTCCGGCATGCTGCCCGGCATCACCGCCTACCAGGGCGGCAGTTGGGCCCGCGCCTCCGATCCCTCGGTCGCCTATGACGCCAGGCACGGCACCTGGATGGTCGCCGGTCTGGTCATCGACGCGGGGCGCAACCCCGTGGGGGTGACGGTCAGTCGCTCCGCGGACGGTCTGGGCTGGCGGGACGCGGTGCGGGCGGTCGGCTTCGACGGCCGGTTCTACGACAAGGAGTGGATCGTCTGCGACAACTCGCCGGTCAGCCCGTACTTCGGCACCTGCTACATCGAGGTGGACGTCCCGTCCTCCGACAACCTGATGGTCATGTCCGTCTCCCGGGACGGCGGCAGCACCTGGTCCGCGCCGGCCGGCCCGTCCGGTGTCAACCTCGGCCTCGGCGGCCAGCCGCTGGTGCGGCCCGACGGCACGGTCGTGGTGCCCTTCTCGACCGACACCACGTCGATCCGCTCCTTCACCTCCACCGACGGGGGCCGCTCCTGGGGCTCCACGGTCCTGGTCGCCGAGGTCTCCTCGCACGAGGTCGCGGGCGGTCTGCGCGACGGCGAGGGCCTGCCCTCGGCCGAGATCGACGCCGCCGGCCGGGTGTACGTCGCCTGGCAGGACTGCCGCTTCCGTGCCGGCTGCCAGGCCAACGACATCGTCTACGCGACCTCGGCCGACGGCACCACCTGGTCCGCCGTGACCCGGGTGCCGATCGACCCCGCCACCAGCGGCGTCGACCACTTCCTCCCCGGCCTCGGCGTCGACCACGCGACGTCCGGCCGCTCCGCGAAGCTCGGGCTGTACTACTACTTCTATCCGGACGCCGACTGCACGGACGCCACCTGCGAGTTGGAGGTCGGCTTCGTCTCCTCCGCCGACGGCGGCGCCGCCTGGAGCGCGCCGCGGACCGTCGCCGGCCCGATGCCGCTGTCCCGGATCGTCGCCACGGCGGGCGGCGCGATGGTCGGCGACTACCTCTCCACCTCCGTGCTGGACGGCAAGGCGGTGGCGGTCTTCGCGGTCGGCAGGGCTCCGACCGGCGGCCGGGCCTACGACGAGGCGATGTACGCCGTCGAGGGCGGCCTCGCCGTCCGGGGCGGCACCGTCCCCTCCAGCACCGGTCCGGTGCTCTTCGACGTGCCCGACCGGGGGCGGCACCCCTCACCGGTGGTCCGCCACTGAGTGCCCGGGCCCGCCCTCCCGTCCCACCGGGAGGGCGGGCCCTTGCGTCCGCCGGCGACGCTCTCCTCGTCGCCGGCGGCTCCCCGCCACCGGGGGTCAGGTGGCCGGGGAGGGCTCGTCGAGGCCGAGCGCCCGGTCCCGGGCGACCTCGGCCTCGCGCTGCGCCAGGCGGAACCCCATGAAGACGACGAAGCCCGCGAAGACGAACCACTCCAGGGTGTAGCCGAGGTTCTGGAAGGCGCGCAGGGTCAGCCCGCTGCCGTCCTCCGGCCGCAGGCCCGCCACCGAGGTGAGGCCGTCCGGCGCGGCGTCGGCCGCCACCCAGCCGTCGTACACCGGGTAGGGGAGGAGGTTGACCAGGGCGGCCGGGCTGATGGTGCCCAGCTGCCCGGCCGGCAGGCCGCCGGCGATCGCGCCGCGCTTGCCGGCGTCCTCCGGTCCCTGGAGGCGCCCGGTGACGGTGACCGGGCCGGCCGGTGCGGGGGGTACCCGGTCGGCGGCCGGCGGGCCCGGGGCCCAGCCCCGGACCACGGCGACGGCGGGGCCCTCGGCGGTGCGCAGCGGGGTGAGCACGTAGGAGCCCTCCTCGCCCCCGAGGACCCGGGACGGCACGAGCACCTGGTGGGCGGCGTCGTAGCTGCCCGTCGCGAGGACCGTGCGCCCGACCGTGAGCGTGGTGACCATCGGCTGGTCCCGGGTCAGCAGCCGTTCGATCGGGACGGCCTCGCCGGCCGGGCGGTCGGCGGCGTGATGGGTCGTCAACCGGTCCTGGAACCGGCCGAGTTGCCAGGTGCCGAGCCAGAGGCAGACCGCGACGGCCGCCAGGGCGACGAGGACTCCGGCCAGCCAGCGGGGAGTCGCGAGGAAGCGGTACGCGGGCTCACCGCTCCCGCGCGGGCTCACCGTTCCCACGCGGCCCGCCGGGGCTCAGCCGGCCGGGCGGCGCAGCACGGAGACGAGGGTCGCCTCGAGCGCGTCGAGGGCCTCCTCGGAGGTGAAGCGGCCGGACTCGACCTGGTCGCCGGCGGCCTGGACCAGGGTGTAGACGGAGGTGACGAGCCAATGCGCGGGGAGGTCATCCCGAAACGTTCCTTCCTGCCGCCCCCGGGTGATGAGGTGTTCCATCGCCGAGAGGATGCCGGTGTGGTGGCCGTGGACGGCTTCGGCCGGCAGTGCGTGGCGGGCGGCGTGCAGCATGCGCAGATTGCGGTCGAGCAGTTGCCAGGACGACCGGATGAAGGCCAGGAGGGCCTCGTCGGCCGGGCCGTGGGCGAGGTCGGTGGCGTCGACCATGGTGGCGACCTCGGTCAGGGCGCGCTCCATCAGCCGGCTGAGGAGTTCCTCGCGCGAGGAGAAGTGCCCGTACAGGGTGACCCTGCCGACTCCGGCGGCCGCGGCGATCTCGGTCATGCTCGCGTTGGGGTTCTTGCCGAGGCAGCTGGCAGCGGCGGCGAGGATCGCGGCGATGTTGCGCTCGGCGTCGGCCCGGCGGGGGGCGGCGCCGCCCCGCCGGGCCTTCGCGGCGCCGCTGTGGTGTTCGGATTCCATGAAACGGAGTCTAAAGACCGTGGGCGGGTCCTCTCGGTGGACGTGTCAGTGGACGTGGACGCCTGCGGGCATGTCGGCCTTGCCCTTGGGGATGACCAGCAGCCCGATGACCGCGGCGACCGCTCCGATCGCGGCCAGCGTGCTGTAGGCGGCGGAGAACCCGGTGTCGGTGTGGGCCGCGATGCCGGCCGCCGCGACGGTGGAGACGGTCGCGGCGCCGATGGCTCCGCCGACCTCGTGGAAGGTGTTGACCACCCCGGAGGCGATTCCGGCCTCGTGGTGGGAGATGAAGCCGAGCGCCGTGGTGGTCGCGGAGACGAAGACGGGGATGATCCCGACGGCCCCGATGACCAGGCCGACGATCACGCCCGCGGTGCCGCCGGTCAGGGAGAGCACGAGGGCGCCGGAGGCCGAGACGAGCAGCCCGCCCGCGGCGACCAGGCGCGCGCCGGCGTGGCCGATGAGGTGCGCCGCGAGGTGGGCGCCGACCGCCGTCGCCACGGCGACGGGCAGCAGCAGGGCGCCGGTGGACAGGGCGGACAGCCCGCGCACCTCCTGGAGGTAGAGGGAGCCGAGGAAGACGTACCCGAGCAGCAGGCCGGTGGCGATCAGCATCAGGAAGGAGCCGGCGGCGACCGGACGCTTGGCGAGGATGCGCAGGTCCATCAGCGGGGAGGCGGTCTTTCGCTCGACCAGGGTGAACAGGGCGTAGAGCAGCGCGGCGCCGACCAGCGGCACCAGGGTGTCGGCCGAACCCCAGCCCGCGTCACCGGCCTTGATCAGGCCGTAGATGAGCGACCCGGTCGCCGCGGTGGCGAGGACCGCGCCCGGCAGGTCGATCCGGCGCTCGCCGTGGGTGTCGGAGGCGGTCACCAGCCGGGGGATGACGACGAGGATGCCGAGGCCGACCGGGACGTTGATGAAGAAGGCCCAGTTCCAGCCGGGGCCCGCGGTGAGCACGCCGCCGAGCATCGCGCCGACCGCGAAGCCGATGCCGCCGAGGGTGGCCCAGATGCCCAGGGCCTTGTGCCGCTCGGCGCCGTGGAAGGTGCGGGTGATGGTGGCCAGCGCGGCCGGTGACAGCAGTGCCGCGCCGACGCCCTGCGCGAGCCGTCCGCCGATCAGCACGGTCGCGTTCCCGGCGAGCCCGACCACCAGCGAGGCGGTGGTGAACAGGAGCAGGCCGGTGACCAGGAGGCGCCGGGCGCCGAAGGCGTCGGACAGCCGGCCGCCGAGGAGCATCAGGCCGCCGAAGCAGAGGGTGTAGGCGGTGACGGCCCAGGTCAGGGTCTCGCGGCTGAGCCGGAGGTCCTCGCCGATGCTGGGCAGCGCGACGTTGATCACGGTCACGTCCACGATCAGCATGAACTGCGAGAGGCAGAGCAGCGTGAGCAGCAGCCAGCGACGCGGGTCGGGCTCCGCCTGCGGATGGGCGTCCGACGGTGCGTGGGCAGCGTGAGTCATCAGGGGAACCCCTTATCTCAGACAGGTGTGTATGAGTTAAGGGATACCGCAGGACGGCCAAGTTGAACAACCCTGTATGAGTTAATGTCTCCCCCCGGAGAGTCCGCCCCCCGGGCGTCCGGGGTGCCGCATCGGCCGGCCCCTGCTTCCGCCTGGTGATTCCGCCCGCGGTCGACCCTTGACCCTATGCGTCATAGTAGTTAAGTTGGACATTGTGTTCGACTTGATGGTGCGCCAGAGGCGCCGTCGAGCTGACGTGACGACAGGTCGGTCGTTCCGCAGGGCCCTTGAGGACTCTCCGTCGCCTGGGCACATCCCAGCCCGGGTCCGAGCGAGCCGCCCCCGCCGCGGGGCCGCGTCCTTGTGAAGGAGCTTCGTGAACGTCATCGCCAGACTGGCCGTGGCCAGAAGGGGATTGATCCTCGCGCTCACCGTGTTCGTCGCCGCCCTGGCGGGGTTCTACGGGGCGGGCGTCCAGCAGCACCTCGCCAACGGGGGCTTCCAGGACCCGTCGTCGGAGTCGATGCGGGTGGACTCCACCCTGGCCGGGGACTTCGGCACCGGGGCGCCCAACCTCGTCGTCATCGTCACCGGGCGCGACGGCCGCGGCCCGGAGGACCCCGCCGTGGTGGACGCCGCGTCCGGCCTGGTCCAGCGGATCCGCTCCTTCGACGGCGTCGTCTCGGCCGACTCCTACTGGACGTCCGGCCGGTCGGCGGCGCTGCGCTCGAAGGACGGCGAGAGCGGTCTCGTCCTGGTCCGGCTCAGCGGGAACGAGGGCACCTACCAGGCCACCGCGAAACGGATCGTCCCCCGGCTGGGCGACGACCGGCTGGACCTGCGGTTCACCGGGATCGCCCAGACCTACGTCGACGTGGAGAAGGTCTCGGCCGACGACCTGCTGCGCGCCGAACTGATCGTCGCCCCGATCACGCTCGTCCTGCTGATCGCCATCTTCGGCAGCCTCGCCGCCGCCCTCCTCCCGCTGCTCGTGGCGGGGGTCGCCGTGGTCTTCACCACCGGGGTGCTCCAACTGCTCACGGAGCTCACCCCGGTGTCGGTCTTCGCGCTCAACGTGACCACCGCGCTCGGGCTCGGACTCGCCATCGACTACAGCCTGTTCGTCATCAGCAGGTTCCGCGACGAACTGGCCGCCGGGGCCGACGTCGGCCGGGCGGTGCGGACCACCGTGCGGACGGCCGGCCTGACCGTCCTGTTCTCCGGCCTCACCGTGGCCCTCTCGCTCTCGGCGCTGCTGGTCTTCCCGATGTACTTCTTCCGCTCGATCGCCTACGGCGGCATCGCGGTGGTCCTGGTGGCGGCGCTCACCTCGGTGGTCGCGCTGCCCGCCCTGCTCGCCCTGCTCGGCCACCGGGTGAACAGCCTCGACGTGTTCGGGCGGTTCCGGCGGCGCACCCCGAGCGGCTTCTGGCGCCGGCTGGCGCTGGGCGTGATGCGCCGTCCGGTCCCGGTCATGACCGTGATCGTCGCCCTGCTGGTCGTGCTGGGCAGCCCGTTCCTGTCCGCCTCGTTCAGCCTCGCCGACGACCGGGTGCTGCCCGCGTCCTCGCCGGCCCGCCAGGCGGCCCAGTACCTGCGCGACAACTTCGACGTGGGCGAGACCAACCCGATCCCCGTCGTGCTGTCCGGGCTGTCCGACGCCGACGCTCCGCGGGCGCTCCCGCCGTACGCCGAGCGGCTGTCCACCCTGCCGGGCGTGCGGCGGGTGGACACCCTGACCGGCTCCTACGCCGACGGGCGGCAGGTCGCGCCGCCGACGGAGGCGTCCGGCCGCTTCACCGGTCCGGAAGGGAGCTGGCTGTCGGTCGTGTCACCGGTCGAGCCGTACTCCAAGCCGGGCCGCGCGCTCGTGGCGGCCGTGCGCGAAGCGGACGGGGCACCCGTCCCGGCCCGCGTGGGCGGGCAGGCCGCACAGCTGGTGGACACCACCCGTGCCACCGGCGACACCCTGCCGACGGCGCTGCTCATCATCGCGGTGACGACCTTCGTCCTGCTCTTCCTGTTCACCGGCAGCGTCCTCATTCCGGTGAAGGCCGTCCTCTTGAACCTGCTGAGCCTGACGGCTACTTTTGGATCGATGGTCTACGTCTTCCAGGACGGTCACCTGAAATGGCTTGTCGGTGAATTCACGAACACCGGCATGATCGATGCGACAATGCCCGTACTCATGTTCTGCATCGCTTTCGGGCTGTCGATGGACTATGAGGTCTTCCTGCTCTCCCGGATTCGCGAGGAATACCTGCGGAGCGGGGACAACACGCACTCCGTCGCGCTCGGCCTGGAGAAGACCGGCCGGGTGATGAGCGCGGGCGCGCTGCTGATCGGCACCGTGTTCGCCACGTTCGCCTCCTCCGGGCTCACCCTGCTCAAACTGCTCGGGGTCGGCCTGGCGCTGGCGGTCGTCGTCGACGCGACCCTGGTCCGCGGCCTGCTCGTGCCCGCCTTCATGCGGCTGGCCGGCCGGGCGAACTGGTGGGCGCCCGGGCCGCTGCGCCGGCTGCACGACCGGTTCGGCCTGAGTGAGCATTCCGAGGAGATTTCGGAGGAATATCGCGACCGGCCGGATCCGATCGCGGGGCGGGCGCCGGCGGAACGCTCGGCCTGACCTGGGTGCGGGCGGCTCCCGCTGCCGGGATCCGCCCGTTCCGGTGAAATTCGTTGACGCTCGACCGGGGCCCGGCTAGGGTTCCGACGGTAGAAATTCCGAGCGAATGGAAATGGCTCGGAACGCGCTATGGAGATTTCGAAAAGTGTCATCACGGGGAGAATGGGAAATGGCGTCGAACCTGCTCAGAGAAATGCCCGGCGAGGGAATCGAACTGCGGATCCCGAGCCGGGCCGAGGGCCCCGAACTGCCGGCCGCGCCGCACTCGGCGGCCGACGAGGAGCAGGCCGCGGTCACCGCCCACGCGGGGCGGATCGGCCGGGAGGCCTGGACGGCCCTGCGCCGCGAGGCGGAGCGCCGGGGGCTCGCCCCGGCCGACGTCCTGACGGCAGTCTGCGCCGAGGTGGTGCGCCTGTGGACCCCCGCGGACGAGTTCACGCTGGACCTGGTGCGGTCCGGCCGGGCGCTGCCACTGACCTTCGACACCCTCCCCGACGACACCTTCACCGCGCGGGTGCGCCGGATCCGGCAGCAGCTCGACCGGGCCGGGGGCGACGCCACGCGCCGGGCGGACGAGCCGGACCGATGTCGTCCGACCTGGCAGGCCACCGAGGAGGCCGGCGGGCTCTCCTTCGCATGGAACGTTCACGAAGCACTGCTGCCCGACGGCCTGCCGGCCGACCTGACGGCGGTCTGCGCCGCCGCCCTCGACCGGCTGGCGACCGACCAGGACGCCTGGGACGGCCGGGCCCGCCTCACCGCGCTGCCGCACTGGCAGGCCGCCGAGCGCGCCGAGGCCAACAGCACCGCCGAGCCGATCCCCGTCACCACCCTCGGCCGCCTGGTCGAGGAACGGGCCGCCGAACGCCCCGACGCCCTCGCCGTGATCGCGGACGACGGACAGCTCACCTACGGCGAGACCGTGGCCGAGGCCCGGCGCCTGGCCCGCCGTCTGACCGCGCTCGACGCGAAGCCGGGCAGCCTGGTCGGCGTCGTCGTGGAGAAGGGCCGGGCCCAGGTGCCCGCCGTCCTCGGGGTCGCCCTCTCCGGCGCCGCCTACCTGCCCGTCGACCCGCAGTGGCCGGCCGCGCGCCGGGCCCAGGTCATGGAGCAGGGCGGCGTGCGGATCGTGGTCACCACTCCCCGGCTGCGCGACGAACTGGCCTGGCCCACCGGCGTCCGGCTGGTCACCCTCGACGACGCCGAGGTGCGCGAGGCCTCCACCGGGCCGCTCCCGACCGGCCCCGCACCGGAGGACCTGGCCTACGTCATCTTCACCTCCGGCTCCACCGGCCGGCCCAAGGGCGTGATGATCGACCACCAGGGCGCCGCCAACACCGTCCAGGACGTCAACCGGCGCTTCCGGATCGGCCCCGAGGACCGGGTGCTCGCCCTGTCCTCGCTCAGCTTCGACCTCTCCGTCTACGACGTCTTCGGCACCCTGGCCGCCGGCGCCACCGTGGTCATGCCCGCACCCGGCCGGGCCCACGACCCCGAGCACTGGTCCGAGCTGGTCCGGCGGCACGGCGTCACCGTCTGGAACTCCGTCCCCGCCCTGATGCGCGTCTGGCTGGACGCCCCCGCCCCGGCCGCCGCGGACGCCGCAACCCCGACCCTGCGGGTGGTGCTGCTCAGCGGCGACTGGATCCCCGTGTCGCTGCCGGACGCGATCCGCGCCGCCCACCCCGGGGCGCGGGTCAACAGCCTCGGCGGCGCGACCGAGGCGTCCATCTGGTCGGTCACCTACCCGATCGGCGAGGTCCCGCCGCAGTGGAGCCGCATCCCCTACGGCAAGCCGATGGCCAACCAGACGCTCCAGGTGCTCGACCGCCGGCTCGACCCGTGCCCGGTCTGGGCCACCGGGGAGATCCTCATCGGCGGCGTCGGCGTGGCCAAGGGCTACTGGGCCGACCCGGAGCGGACCGCCGAGCGGTTCGTCGTCCACCCGGTGACCGGCGAGTACCTCTACCGGACCGGCGACGTCGGCCGCTACCTGCCCGGCGGCGACATCGAGTTCCTCGGCCGGGAGGACACCCAGGTCAAGCTCAACGGGTACCGCATCGAGCTGGACGAGATCGCCGCGGTGCTGCGCCGTCAGCCCGGCGTGGGCGACGCGCTCCTCACCGTCGACACCAACCCCGCCACCGACCGCCGGCAACTCGTCGCCTACCTCCTGCCCGAGGAGCGGACGGAGACGGCCGCCGCCCCGGACGGCGACGCCGCCTGGTCCGCCGCACGGGCGGCCGGCGAGGCCGAGCTCGGCCTCGCCGTGGCCGAACTCGCCGACGACATCGCGACGTTCGAGAACCTCTGGCAGCGGCTTGAGGCGCTCGCCCCCGCGGTCATGGCCCGCGGCCTCGCCCGGCTCGGCGCCTTCACCGCCGCCGGCGACACCGCCACCGCCGACGAGGTCGTCACCCGCAACGGCCTGCGCCCGCTGTACCGCGGCCTGGTCGCCCAGTGGCTCGCGGTCCTCGCCGCCGAAGGCCTGCTCAGCGCCACCGGGGAGCCCGGCCGCTACCGCGCCGAGCGGCCGTTCGACCCGGACGCGCTGGACGCGCGGATCGCCGCCGAGCTGGCCGCGTTCACCGTCTCCGGCCCCGACCGCGTCCTGCTGGACTACTTCACCGAGTGCGTGGACCAGCAGCTCCCGATGCTCCGGGGCACGGTCCGGCCTCTCCAGCTCCTGCTCCCGGACGGCGACTGGCGGGTGACCGAGGCCCTGTACGCCGCGAACCCGGCCGCCCGGCTGCAGAACCGGATCGCCGCCGCCACCGTGCGCTCCTTCGTGGAGCGGTTCCCCGCCGACCGGCCGGTCCGGATCCTCGAACTGGGCGCCGGCACCGGCTCCACCTGCGACCGGATCCTCCCCGAACTGCCCGCCGACCGCGTCCGGTACCACTTCACCGACCTCTCCACGGCCTTCACCACCGAGGCCCGCCGCCGCTACGAGAGCGTCTACCCCTTCGTCAGCTACGGCCTGTTCGACATCGACCAGGAGCCGGCCGCCCAGGGCCTGGCACCCGGCAGCGCCGACGTCGTCGTGGCGGCGAACGTCCTACACGACGCGAAGGACCTGGGACGCGCCCTGGCCACCGTCCGGAGCCTGCTCGCCCCCGGCGGGCTGCTGGTGCTCATCGAGGGCACCGTCAACTCCCCGCTGAACATGATCAGTTTCGCCTTCCTGGAAGGCTTCGGGAACTACCAGGACCAGCGCGAGGCCACCCTGCTCGCGGTCCGGGAGTGGCAGGAGCAGCTGACGGCCGCCGGCTTCACCCGCTTCGCCTCCGTCCCCGACACCGGACCGGCCGTCCGCGCCCTGGTCCAGCACGTGCTGGTCGCGGGCGCGCCCGCCGGGCGGGAGGCCCTGGACCCGGCCGCCCTGCACAAGGTGCTGGGCGACCTGCTGCCCGAGTACATGGTCCCGCACCACTACCTGGTGCTCGACCGGCTGCCGCTGAGCGCCAACGGCAAGGTCGACCGGTCGGCGCTGCCCACGCCCTGGCGCGAACGCGCCCCGGAGGACCGCACGGCGCCGCGCACGGCGCTGCAGGAGCGGCTGCTGGAGATGTGGGTCGACGCGCTCGGCCGCGACGACTTCGGGGTCGACGACAACTTCTTCGACCTGGGCGGCGACTCGCTGCACGCGGTGCGCGTCATCGGCCGGCTCCGCGCCGAACTGGGCATCCGGCAGAGCGGTGACGAGGCCGTCGACCTGCTGTTCCAGGCCCCGACCGTCGCCGAACTCGCCGCCGTGCTCGCCGAGCAGCTGGAGGCGGCCCGGTGACCCGGACCGACCCGGTGTCCCGGCACGCCCCCTTCCCGCTGACCCCGCTCCAGGAGGCCTACCTGGTCGGCGCCTCCCGGCTGGTCGAACTCGGCGGCTTCCTGCCCGCCTACTACGTCGAACTCGACCTGGTCGACTTCGACCCGGCCCGCGCCGAGGACGCGCTGAACCGGCTGCTGCGCCGGCACGACCACCTGCGCACCGTGGTCGAGGACGCCGGCGCCCAGCGGGTGCTGACGGACGACCGGACCCCGCCCGTCCGGCTCACCGTGACCGACCTGACCGGCCTCGACGAGCCGGCCCGGCAGGCCGAACTCGCCCGGACCAGGGAGCGGATGTGCCGCGAGGGGGTGGACCCCACCCACTGGCCGCTGTTCGCCCTCGTCGTCAACCGCCTGCGGCCGCACCGCGTCCGGGTCCACCTCGCGATGAGCCTGCTGCTGCTGGACGGCCGGGGGATCCGCCAGGTCGTCGACGAGTGGCGGGCGTACTACCACGACCCCGCCGCCGAGCTCCCCGCCCCGGCGCTCGGCTACCGGGACTGCCGGCTGGAGCTGCTCGCGCACGAGGACAGCCCCGAGTACCGGGAGCAGTGGCGGTACTGGGAGGAGCGCCTCGACCGGCTGCCCGACGCGCCCCGGCTGCCGCTCGCCGGTCGGCCCGCGGCCATCGGCACGGTGCGCTTCACCCGCCGCACCCACCGGCTGACCCGGCAGCAGTGGCAGCGCCTGTCCGCCGCCTTCCGGCAGCACCGGGTGCTGCCGACCACCGCGCTCTGCCACGTCTTCGCCGAGGTGCTCGGCGCCTGGGCCGCCTCCCCGCACTTCAGCCTGAACCTGCTGCACCAGAACTGGGCGACCACCCGGCCCCACATGGCGGGCGTGGTGGGCCAGTTCGGCGCCACCCTCCCGCTGGAGGTGGACCTGGCGGGGTCCGGCGACTTCTGGGAGCGGGCCCGGCGGCTGCAGCGCCGGGTCTGGCAGGACCTGCAGAACGCCGACGTGGCCGGCGTGCGGATCACCCGCGAACTGGCCGCCCGCCGCGGCTGGACCTCCCGCGCCGCCCTGCCGTACGTCTTCACCAGCATGCTGAAGGCCGGGACCGCCACCGGGCCGGCGCCGACCGGCTCCGGCCGGGGCCGGCTCGCCTGCCGCGAGGTGTTCAGCGACCTGCGCACCCCCCAGGTGCTGGTGGACAACCAGCTCCACGACGGGACCGACGGCGGCGTCGACTGCGTCTGGGACGTCGTCGACGAGGCCTTCCCGCCCGGCCTGCCGGAGCTGATGTTCGAGGCGTACGGGCGGATGCTCGACGAGCTGGCCGGGCCCGCCGGGGCGACGGCAGCGCCGGACCCGGTCTCCGCCGGGCACCACGCCCGGATCGCCGAGCTGAACGGGCCCGTCGCGGCCCCGCCGGCCGAGCGCCTGGAGGACGGCTTCCTGCGCCAGGCGGCGCTGCGCCCGGCCGCCCCCGCCGTGCTGACCGCCCACCGGTCGGTGACGTACGGCGAACTGGAGGCCCGCTCCCGGGCGGTGGCCTGCCGGCTGGGCGCCCTGGGGGTCGGCCGGGGGGACGTGGTCCCCGTCGTCATGACCAAGGGCTGGGAGCAGGTCGCCGCCGCCCTGGGCGTGCTGCGGGCCGGCGCGGCGTACTGCCCCGTCGACGCCGGCCTGCCGGACGAGCGGATCGCCCACCTGCTGGAGGCCTGCTCCGCGCGGGTCGCGCTGGTCCAGTCCCCGGCCGAGGAGCGGATCGGCGCGCTCGGCGAGCGCCCGGTGCTCTCCGTGGACGCCCTCGAACCGGCCGCCGGCCAGACCTGCGCCCGGGTCGGCGATCCGGCCGACCTCGCGTACGTCATCCACACCTCGGGCTCGACCGGCCTGCCCAAGGGCGTCATGATCGAGCACCGGGCCGCGGTCAACACCGTCCAGGACGTCAACCGGCGGCTGGCGCTCGCCCCCGAGGACCGGGTCTTCGGGATCTCCTCGCTGAGCTTCGACCTCTCCGTCTGGGACGTCTTCGGCGCGCTCGCCGCCGGCGCCGCCCTGGTGCTCCCGGAGGCGAGCCGCCGCCCCGACCCGCTCGGCTGGGTGCGGGCCGCGGTGCGGCACGGCGCGACGGTGTGGAACTCGGTGCCCGCGCTCGCCCAGATGCTCGCCGAGGTCGTCGAACAGCGGCCCGAGGCGGGCCTGCCGCCGGTGCGCGCCTTCCTGATGAGCGGTGACTGGATCCCCACCGAGCTGCCGGACCGCCTGCGGTCCGTCTGGCCCGGCACCCGGGTCGTCGCGATGGGCGGCGCCACGGAGGCCTCGATCTGGTCGAACGTCTTCGAGATCGAGCGGGTCGACCCGGCCTGGCGGAGCATCCCGTACGGGGTCCCGCTGCGCAACCAGACCATGCGGGTGCTGGACCACCGCCTGGACCTCCGCCCGCCGTGGGCGGTCGGCCGGATCCTCATCGGCGGCGTCGGGCTCAGCCGGGGCTACTGGCGGGACGCCGGGCGCACCGACGAGCGGTTCATCCGGCACCCCGGGACCGGCGAGCGCCTGTACGTCACGGGCGACCTCGGCCGCTACCGGCCGGACGGCACCATCGAGTTCCTGGGCCGCGAGGACCGCCAGCTCAAGATCCAGGGTTTCCGGGTCGAACCGGGAGAGGTGGAGACGGCGATCCGCGAACACCCCGCGGTGCGGGAGTGCGTGGTCAGCGGCGCGCCCACCCCGGGCGGGCAGCGGCGCCTGGTGGCGCTCGTCGTCCCCCGCGAGGGCGAGGCCCTCGACGGCCGGACGGTCCTCGCCCACCTGCGGACGCGGCTGCCGCACTACCTCGTCCCCGCGCGGCTGCACGTCCTGGAGAAGCTGCCGCTGACGGCCAACGGCAAGGTGGACGTCGCCGGGGCGCTGGCCGAGCTCGCCGCCCAGGCCCCGCCCGCCGGGCAGGCCTCCGCCGCGGCCGGGGGCACCGGCGGCGAGCTGGTCGACCGGCTGTGCGCGCTCTGGGCCGACCTGCTGGAACTGCCCGCGGTCGCACCGGACGACGACTTCTTCGCGCTGGGCGGCAACTCGCTGCTCGCGCTGCGGCTGATCAACCGGGTCCGCGCCGAGCTGGCGGTCGAGCTGCCGTTCGGCCAGGTCTTCGAGGCGGCGACGGTGCGGGCGCTGGCCGGGCGCATCGCGGAGCAGGACCGGCCGGCCGGCTGCCGGGTCGCCCTGGCCGGCGGCCCGGGCGGGACGGCGGGGCGGGAGCTCTTCCTGTTCCACCCGGTGGGCGGCTCGGTGAGCAGCTACACCGCGCTGGCCCGGTCCTGGCCCGGCCCCGTCCACGCCTTCCAGAGCCGGGCGCTCGCCCAGGGCACCACCGCCGTCCTCGACCCCGACGTGGAGACGATGGCGACGGCCTACCGCGAGGAGCTCCAGCAGGTGTCGGCCGAAGGCCCGTACCTGCTGGGCGGCTGGTCGATGGGCGGCGTCCTCGCCCACGAGGTCGGCCGGCAGCTCGCCGAACGGGGCCACGAGGTCCGGGTGTTCATGGTCGACAGCGACCTCACCGAGTCCCGGGAGACCGCCACCGAGACGGCCGGGCACCTGGAGTTCCTCGCCGACCTCGCCGGCGGGCGCCTGCCCGAAGCGGTGCGCGCCGCCGTCCTGGACGCGCCGCCCGCCACGCTGACGGGGACGGCGGCGCGGGCGTCGGTCGCCCACGGGCTGCTGCCCGCCGGGACCGACGTGCGGCAGTACGAGCTGCTGATGCGCGTCCACGCGCACAACCTGGCGGCCCTGGGCCGCCACCGGGCGGACAAGTCCGACGTGCCCACGCTGCTCCTGGTGGCCGGCGCGGTCGACCGCCCGGACCCGGTCCCCGCCTGGCAGGACGTCTGCCCCGGCCTCGACGCCGAGGTCTGGGACGAGGACCACTACTCGATCGTCACCGACGACCGGCCCGCGGCGATCGCCGACCGGGTCGCGGCCTGGCTGGGGGAACCGCTCGACCAGCGGTAGCCGGCCCACGTCCCACCACCGGGTCCCGACCGGGCGGATCTGCCGGCCGGGCCCCGATCGACCCACCTCTCACCAGCGGTCCCGACCGGGCGGACGCCCGGCCGGGGCTCTCTCCACCCTCTCCACCCGACCCTCGGTCAGATCCTGGACCGAGGCGTCCCTCGACCGGAATCCGGTCGAGCCGAACCACCTACACACGGGGGAACTTCACCATGCGGTTCTTGGAAACCGAACGGGCGACCCTTCAGCGGTTCATGCCCGGCCTCGACGCCGACCTCGCCCGGATCCCGCTCGCGGACCTGGAGCGGCCCGGCAACCCCGCGCTGGCCCTGTTCAAGGCCGCGGGCGGCACGGGCCTGCTGATCCCGGCCGAGCAGGGCGGCGCCGGCGCCACCGCGCTGGAGGCGGTCCGCGTCCAGCGGGCGATCGGCGCCAGGACCCCCTCGCTCGGGGTCGCCACCACCATGCACCACTTCTCCGTCGCCAGCCTCGCCGAGGCCGGCCGCGGCGACGGCTGGGAGTGGATGCTGCTGGAGGGCATCGCGACCGGCCGGCTGCTGGTCGCCTCCGGCTTCGCCGAGGGCCGCACCGGGGCGGCCATCCTCTCCCCGGCGCTGCGCGCCGTGCGGCACGGCGACGGCCTGCGGGTGACCGGCTCCAAGAAGCCGTGCTCGCTGTCGGGCTCGATGGACCTGCTGACCGCCTCGGTGGCGGTCGCCGACGAGGACGGCCGCGACCGGATGGCCGTCGTGGTCGTCCCGTCGGACAGCCCCGGGCTGGAGGTCCGGCCCTTCTGGAACAACTTCGTGCTGGCCGGCGCCGAGAGCGACGAGGTGGTCCTCAAGGACGTCGAGGTGCCCGGCCGGCTCGTCGTGATGACCGACAACACCGAGGACCAGCAGCCCGACGCGCTCCAGACCAGCGGCTTCATCTGGTTCGAACTCCTGGTCACCGCCACCTACCTGGGGGCGGCCGGCGCCCTGGTGGAGGGCGTGCTGGAGGCCGCGCGGGCGGACGCGGTCGAGCGCGCGGGGCTGGTCGTCGAGGCCGAGGCCGCGGCGGCCATGCTGGAGGGCGTCGCCCGGGCCGTGGACGCCGGGGAGCGGGGCGCGGAGATGCTCGCCCGGGTGCTGTGCGTGCGCTACGCCGTCCAGGACGCCATCGGCCGGATCAACCGCAAGGCGGTGGAACTGCTCGGCGGCATGGCCTACATCGGGTCGGGCGACGGGGCGTACCTGACGGCGGCCTGCGCCGCCCTGATGTTCCACCCGCCGTCCCGCACCCACATGTCCGGGCAGCTGTGCGACCACTTCGCCGGCCGTCCCCTGCGCGTCGGCTGAGGGAACCGCGATGACTCCCACTTCGAAGCCCGGCCCCGTCGTCCTGCTCACCGGAGCGAGCGGCGTCGTCGGCCAGGCGGTACTGGAACGGCTGACCGACCGCACCGTCGTCTGCCTCACCCACAGCAAGCCGGTGACCGGACCGCGGGTGGTCAACGTCCGCGGCGACCTCACCCGGCCGTACTTCGGCCTCGACCGGGCGGCGTACGAGGACCTGGCCGACCGTGTCGACGCGGTGGTGCACTGCGCCGCGATCACCGGGTTCAGCGTCGACCCCGACCTGACCAACGAGCTGAACGTGCGCGGCAGTTCGGCCGTCCTGGCGTTCGCCCGCCGGGCGTCCGCGCCGCTGCAGCACGTCAGCACCGCCTTCGTGTCCCGGCAGGACCTCGCCCGGGAGGGGTGCGGCGGCGCCCGGCCGGAGATCTACCTGGACAGCAAGCGCACCGCCGAACGGGCCGTCCTGGACTCCGGGGCGGCCGCGAACATCATCCGGCCCTCGGTCGTCATCGGCGACACCGTCACCGGGCGGATCTCGCAGTTCCAGGGCCTGCACGCGATCGCCGGCGCGATCCTGCGGGGCGCGCTGCCGATGCTGCCGCTCCCGCCGGAGACCCGGATCGACTTCGTCCCGCAGGACCTGGTCGCCGAGGTGATCGTCGGCCTGGTCCGGGCGGGCACGACCGGCGGGGAGTACTGGGTGACCGGGGGAGAGGCCGCCCCGACCGCCGGGCGGATCGTCGAACTGGCCCTGGAACTCGGCCGGCGGTTCGGCCCGGAACCGCACGCCCCGCGGTTCGTCTCCGCGGACATGGTGGAACGGCTGATCCGGCCGGTCTTCATCGAGTCGCTGCCGAAGGCACAGCAGCGCCGGTTCGACGACATGCTGGCCATGACCGCCCTGTTCCGGACCGCCGAGCCCTTCCGCAGCGACTACCCGCTCGTCCCCGGCGTGCGCCGGCCCGGCACCGGGGACCTGGAGGACGCCTTCACCGCGTCCATGCTCCACTACGCCCGGGTCAAGGGCCTGGTCCGCCCCCGGGAGGTGGCCGCATGACCACCGGAACCGAACCGGCCGTCGCGGAGCTCTACCGCCGCCACCTGAGCAAGGGCCGGGCCAGTCTCGCCGAGCTCACCGGCGGCGACCAGGAGGTCTCCTCGCACGCCGCGCACGTCCTCGGCGCCGACGGGCGGCGCTTCCTGGACTGCGGCGGCTACGGCGTCTTCCTCCTGGGGCACACCCACCCCGCCGTCGTCGAGGCCGTGGTCGCCCAGGCCCGGTCGCACCCGATGTCGACGCGGCTGCTGCTGGAGCCCACCGCGGCCCGGGCCGCCGCCGCCCTGGCCGGCGTCACCCCCGAGGGCCTCGACCGGGTCCACTTCGTGAACTCCGGCGCCGAGGCGGTCGAAGCGGCCGTCAAACTCGCCCGGACGCACGGCAAACGGCGGCTCGTCTCGGCCATTGGGGGCTTCCACGGCAAGACCATGGGTGCGCTCTCGCTCACCGCCAAGGAGCTCTACCAGGAGCCGTTCCGCCCCCTGCTGGCGGACGTCTCGCACGTGCCGTACGGCGACGCCGCCGCGCTGGCCGGCGCGATCGACGCCGACACCTGCGTGGTCCTCGAACCCGTCCAGGGCGAAGGCGGCGTGATCATCCCGCCGGAGGGCTACCTCACCGAGGTCCAGCGGCTCTGCCGGGCGGCCGGCGCCTTCCTGGTGCTGGACGAGATCCAGACCGGCCTCGGCCGGCTGGGCTCCTGGTGGGGCGCCGACCGCGAGCGGATCAGCCCCGACGTCCTGCTGGTCGGCAAGGGCCTGAGCGGCGGGGTGGTGCCCGTCGCGGCCATGGTGGCCACCGACGCCGCCTACGAGCCGTTCAGCCGGGACCCGTTCCTGCACACCTCGACCTTCGCGGCCTCGCCGATCGCCATGGCCGCCGCCCGCGCCGCCGTACGGACCATCGAGGCCGAGGGGCTGGTCGAGCGCGCCGCCGCGCTGGGCCGCACCCTGCTGGACGGGCTGACCCGGATCGTCGCCGAACGCTGCCCCGGCCTGGTCGCCGGGATCCGCGGGGCCGGACTGCTCATCGGCGTCGAGTTCAGGGACGAGCACACCGCGGGCGCCTTCGTCCTGGAACTGCACGACCGCGGCGTCCTGGTCAACCACAGCCTCAACGCCCACCGGGTGATCCGGTTCACCCCGCCCGCCGTCCTCACCCCGAGCGACGTCGACTGGCTGCTCACCGCCTTCGACGACGCGGCCACCACCCTGGAAGGAACGCTGTGACGCGACAGGTCACCCTCGAGGCGTACGTCCCGGAGACCGACATCGACACGGTCTTCGCGCGGCTGTCCGACTTCGGGCGCTACCCCGAGTTCACCGACGCCGTCCGGGAGGTGAAGGTCACCGAGCGCGCGGACGGCGTCGTCGACACCGAGTGGGCGGTCAACTTCCGCAACGGCGTGATGCGGTGGTCCGAGAACGAGGTCATCGACCCGGCCGACCGCTCCATCACCTTCGCCCAGACCACCGGGGACTTCGCGTCCTTCGACGGGGCCTGGCGGGTCGAGCGGGCCGGCGACCGGGTGGTGATCCGGTTCGACGCCGAGTTCGACCTGGGCATGGCCAGCCTGGCGGCGATCCTCGACCCGATCGCCGAGCGCACCCTGGTCGAGAACCTCCAGCGCATCCTGACCGGCCTGAACGGACCGGCCACCACCTTCGGCGAGCGGACGTGACCGGCCCGCGGGAGATCCCGCGCCCGACCCGGACGGCCGCCGGGCCGTCCACGACCGGCCCTTCCGTCGAGGCCGCACACCCGAGGGACCGCCGATGACCGGAAAGCAGCTCGGAAACCAGCCCGGAAAGCAGCTCGGAAACCAGCCCGGAAAGCAGCTCGGAAACCAGCCCGGAACGAAGCCCGGAACGAAGCCCGGAACGCCCGCCGCGGAGCTGTCGCGGGACGACGTCCGGCGCACCGTGGCCGGCCTGCTCGGCGTGGCCGCCGACACCGTCCCCGACACGGACAACCTGATCCGCCACGGGATGGACTCCATCCGCATGATGAAGCTCGCGGGCGGCTGGCGCCGCGCGGGCGCCGACGTCACCTTCCAGAAGCTGGCCGAACACCCCACCGTCGAGCGCTGGCACGCGCTGCTGACGGCCCGTCCGGCCGCCGGGGCCGCCGGGGCCGCCGATGCCGTGCCGGCCCGGCGGGCGGTCGACCCGGGGGCCGCCTTCGACCTCACCCCGGTCCAGCGGGCCTACTGGATCGGCCGCGGCGACGAGATGACCCTCGGCGGGGTCGGCTGCCACGCCTACCTGGAGTTCGACGGCGGCGCCGTGCGGCCCGACCGGCTGGAGACGGCCGTACGCCGGCTCCTCGCCCGGCACGAGATGCTGCGCGCGCGGTTCCTCGACGACGGACGGCAGCAGATCCTCGACCGGAGCCCCTGGCCCGGCCTCACCGTCCACGACTTCCGCGCGGCCGAGGAGGCGCGGGTCGAGCAGGGCCTGGCGGAGGTCCGGTCCGGGCTGTCCCACCGCCGCCTCGACGTCGCCGCCGGCGAGGTCTTCGACCTGCGGCTCTCGCTGCTGCCCGGCGAGCGCAGCCGGCTCCACGCCAACATCGACCTGCTGGTCGCGGACGTCGCCAGCATCGAGGTGCTGCTCACCGACCTCGCCAAGGCCTACCGCGACCCCGACCGGCCGGCCCCGGCACCCGGGTACGGCTTCGCCCAGTACCTGGAGGACTACCGGGCCTGGAGCGGAACCCCCGGCACGGCCGGCAGCCCGGCCGCCGAGTCCCGCGCCCACTGGGCCGGCCTGATCCCCGAACTGCCCACCAGCGGGCCCAGGCTGCCGCTGGCGAAGCAGCCCGAGGAACTCGCCGCGACCCGCTTCTCCCGGCGCGCCTTCGACCTCGGAGCCCAGGAGTGGGAGCGCATCACCGGGCGGGCCCGCGCGCACGGCCTCACCCCCGCCATGGTGCTCGCCACCGCCTACGCCGAGGTCCTCGGTGCCTGGAGCGCGGAGCGGAACTTCCTGCTCAACGTGCCGCTCTTCGACCGCCAGCCGCTGCACCCGGCGGTCGGCGAACTGGTCGCCGACTTCACCAACCTGGTCCTGCTGAACGTCGACCTGCGCCGGCCGGCCCCGTTCGCCGAGCGGGTCCGCGGGCTCCAGCGGCAGGTCCAGCAGAACGCCTCGCACGCCCAGTACTCCACCCTGAACGTGCTGCGGGACCTGCGCCGGGCCCACGGCGGCCGGCGGGTCGGCGCCCCCGTGGTCTTCGCCTGCAACCTGGGATCCGACTTCGTCGGCCCGGAGTTCCGCACCGAACTGGGCGAGCTGACCTGGATGCTCTCCCAGACGCCGCAGGTCTGGCTCGACCACCAGGTGTACCGGACGGAGGACTCCGTCCGGCTGGCCTGGGACGCCGTCGACGAGCTGTTCCCCGCCGGCCTGGTGGACGACATGCTGGAGGCCTACCGGGACCTGCTGAACCGGCTCGGCTCCGCCGTCGACCTCTGGGACCGGCCCGTCGAGGTCACCGCCGCCGACCTGTGGGACGGCTCGGCGGGCCCCGTCGGTCCCGCCGGAGCTGCCACCGACGCGACGGCGGGGGCCGCCCGATGAGCCCCGCCCTCGCGACGGACTCCCGCTGGATCAGGCGCTTCCACCTGGCCGCGGACGCCCCCGTCCGCCTGCTCTGCCTGCCGCACGCCGGCGGCGCGGCCGGCTTCTGGTTCCCGCTGTCCGCCGCGCTCGCCCCGGCGGTGGAGACGCTCGCCGTGCAGTACCCGGGACGCCAGGACCGCCGGGCCGAACCGGGACTCGACTCCGTCGGGGCGCTCACCGACGGGATCGTCCGGGCCCTGGTGCCGCTGCTCGACGACCGGCCCCTGGCCTTGTTCGGCCACAGCATGGGCGCCGTCCTGGCCTACGAGACGGCCCGGCGGCTGGAGCACGAGGCCGGCGCACCCCCCGCCGCGCTGATCGTCTCCGGCCGCCGGGCTCCCTGCCGGGTCCGCGAGGAGAACGCCCACCTGAAGTCCGACCGGGAACTGGCGGCCGAACTCAGGGAACTGGGCGGCACCGACCCCGGCCTGCTGGACGACCCGGACGTGCTGCGGCTGCTGCTGCCCGGAGTCCGCCGCGACTACCGGGCCATCGAGACCTACCGGCACCGGCCCGGCCGGGAGCCCGGCTGCCCGGTCACCGTCCTGACCGGCGCCGACGACCCCAGGGTGACCGTCGCCGAAGCCGACGACTGGAAGCGCCACACCACCGGCCGCTGCACCCTGGAGGTCTTCCCCGGAGGGCACTTCTTCCTCGGCGAGCACACCGCCGGGATCGCCCGGCTGGTCCTCGGCCGACTGCTCCCGTCCGCGCGGTAGGGCGTGCCCCGCGGGTCCCCGCCGGGTGCGCCCGACAAGACCCGCAAGAGACGCCCGGCCCACGACTTCCCGCCACAGCGTGCCCGTGCGGGCACCGGAAACGAGGCACAGATGAACCCGTACCAGCACACCACGCTCACCGGCGAGTTCGACCCGCTGGTCGCCGCCACCGCGCTCGCCCGCGCCGGTCTCCACGACCGGCACGTCGTCTACGAGCGCGGACCGCAGTGGTGCTACGCCGGCGGCGCGCTCGGCGAGCTCGTCCTCGACGCCGAGGGACTCAGAGTCCGCTGGGGCGGCGAGGAGAGCGTCGAACCGCTCGGCGAACGCCCGCTCGCCCAGGTGGCGGCGGCCCTCGGGCGCCTGCCGATCAGCGACTGGAACGTCTACGGCTGGGCCGCCTTCGAGCTCAGCTACCTGGTCCGCCGCCGGATCGAGGTGCCCTCCGGCACCCCGCTGCTCCACCTGATCGTGCCGCGCACCGAGGTCCGGCTGCGGGCCGACCGGATCCTGGTCCGGGCGGCCGAACAGGCCTCCGCCGAGCGGGTCCGCGAGGTCGTGGAGACCGCCCGGCCCGAGCCGGACGCCACGCCGACCCCCGTCCCGGTCGACGCGTACGGGGCCGAGATGTACCAGAAGGCCGTCGCCGTCGCGGTGGACGACATCCGGCGCGGCGAACTGCAGAAGGTGATCATCTCGCGGCCGGTGCCGATCGCCGGGGCCGTCGACATTCCGGCGACCTACCTGCACGGCCGCCGCCGCAACACCCCCGCCCGCTCCTTCCTGCTCGACCTGGGCGGCTGGAAGGCGATGGGCTTCAGCCCCGAGACGGTGGTCGAGGTCGACGCCACCGGGGCGGTCTCCACCCAGCCCCTGGCCGGCACCCGGGCCCACGGTCTCGGCGCCGAGCGGGACGCCCGGCTGCGGGAGCAACTCCTCACCGACGCCAAGGAGATCTACGAGCACGCCATCTCGGTGAAGCTCGGCCACGAGGAACTGCTCACGGTCTGCGACGAGGACTCGGTCGCCGTCAGCGACTTCATGAGCGTCAAGCCGCGCGGCAGCGTCCAGCACCTCGGCTCGCGGGTGGTCGGACGGCTGGCCCCGGACCGGACCGCCTGGGACGCCCTGGAGGCGCTCTTCCCCGCGATCACCGCGTCCGGCATCCCCAAGGAGCCCGCCTACGAGCGGATCGCCCGGCTGGAGCCCAGCCCGCGGGGGCTGTACTCCGGAGCCGTCCTCACCGCCTCCAGCGACGGCTCGATGGACGCGGCGCTGGTCCTGCGCGCGCTCTACGAGAAGGACGGCCACGCCTGGCTGCGCGCCGGCGCCGGCATCGTCGCCGACTCCGTCCCCGCCCGGGAACTGGAGGAGACCCGCGAGAAGCTCTCCAGCGTGGCCCCCCACGTGATCGCCGCCGCCCCGGCCGACCGGCCCTGACGAACCACCCGCGACGACCCGACAGACCAGCGACGAGAGGGAGGACGAACACATGCTTGCGGGTTTCGTGCCGTGGCCCGAGGAACTGAGCCGGAAGTACCGGGAGGAGGGCTACTGGCAGGACGTCACCATCGGCGGCCTGCTCACCGGCTGGGCGGAGGCCTACGGGGACGGCGTCGCCGTCACCGCCGGCGAACGGCGGGTGACCTTCCGGGAACTGGACGCCTGGGCCGACCGGCTCGCCGGCGGACTGCTCCGGCTCGGCATCTCCCCGGGCGACCGGGTCGTCCTCCAACTGCCCAACGTGGTCGAGTTCCTGCCGGTGTTCTTCGCCCTCTGCCGGATCGGCGCGCTGCCGGTGCTGGCGCTGCCCGCCCACCGGGAGCACGAGATCGGCGCGCTCAGCGCCCTGACCGAGGCGACCGCCTACGTCATCGCCGACCGGGACCTCGGCTTCGACTACCGGGAACTGGCGCGCCGGGTCCGGCGGACGGTCCCGGGCCTCGAGCACGTCATCGTGGCCGGCGACGCGGCCGAGTTCGTGCCGCTGGCCGACCTGGCCGACCTTGCCGGCTTGGCCGACCCGGCTGACCTGGCTGACCTGGCTGATCGGAAGGACCCGGACGGTCGGGACGGGGCGCCGCTCGCGCGGCCGGCGCCGCCGAACCCCGAGGACGTGGCCTTCTTCCTGCTCTCCGGCGGCACCACCGGGCAGCCGAAGCTCATCCCCAGGACGCACACCGACTACGCCTACAACCTCCGCGCCAGCGCCGAGGTCTGCGAGCTGGACGGCGACACCGTGTACCTGGCCGCCCTGCCGGTCGCGCACAACTTCGCGCTCGGCTGCCCGGGCGTACTCGGCACCCTGCACGCCGGCGGCCGGGTGGTGCTCACCACCGACCCGAGCCCGGATCAGGCCTTCGCCCTCATCGAGCGGGAGGGCGTCACCATGACGGCCCTGGTCCCGCCGCTGGCCCTGCTCTGGATGCAGGCCGTCGAGTGGCTGGACGACGACCTGTCCACGCTCCGCCTGCTCCAGGCCGGCGGCGCCAAGTTCCCGGCCGAGGCCGCCCGCCGGGTACGGGGGAGCCTGGGCTGCGCGCTCCAGCAGGTCTTCGGGATGGGCGAGGGGCTGCTCAACTACACCCGGCTCGACGACCCGGACGAGCTCGTCGCCACCACCCAGGGCCGGCCGCTGTCGCCCGCCGACGAGCTCAGGGTGGTGGACGAGAACGGCCGAGAGGTGCCGCCCGGAACGGCGGGACAGCTGCTGACCCGCGGCCCGTACACGCTGCGCGGCTACTACCGGGCCGGGGAGCACAACGCCACCGCCTTCACCCCGGACGGCTTCTACCGCACCGGCGACCTCGTCCGGCTGCTCCCCGGCGGCCACGTGGTCGCCCTGGGCCGTACCAAGGAGGTCATCAACAAGGGCGGCGAGAAGGTCGCGGCCGAGGAGCTGGAGAACGAACTGCTGGCCCACCCGGCCGTCCTGGAGGCCGCCGTCGTCCCCATGCCGGACCCGGACTTCGGGGAGCGGATCTGCGTGTTCGCCGTCACCCGCGACGGCGGGCTGAGCCACGCGGAGGCGGTCGACTTCCTCGTCTCCCGGGGCCTGGCCACCTACAAGCTGCCCGACCGGGTGGAGTGCGTCGGCGCGCTGCCGCTCACCACGGTGGGGAAGGTCGACAAGCGGGCGCTGACCGAGCGGCTCGCCGCCCCGGTGGGCGGTCCGGCAGGTGGTCCGGCGGACGGTCCGGCGGGTGGTCCGGCGAACGTCCCGGTGCGGCCCTCGGAAGGAGACACCCCGTGTCCTCCCTCCCGATAGAGGAACCGGACCTGTTCGTCGCCGACGAACCCCTGGTCTGGGACCTCCTGCCGGCCGGGCAGCAGCCCGACTGGCAGGACCACCCCTCCTACCCCGCCGTCCGGCGCGCCCTGCTCGCGGCCGCACCCCTGGTGCGGCCCGAGGAAGTGGCCGAACTGCACCGGAGCCTGGCGGTGGTCGCCGCCGGCGGGGCCCGGCTGCTCCAGGCCGGCGACTGCGCGGAGAGCCTGGCCGAACAGGACGCCGAGCACCTCGCCGCCAAGGTGTCCGTGCTGGACGCGCTGGGCGACCACCTCGCCGCCCGGACCGGCCAGGAGGTCGTCCGGATCGGCCGGCTCGGCGGACAGTTCGCCAAACCGCGCTCCGCGCCCACCGAACGCCACGGCGACCTCGAACTGCCCGTCTTCCGGGGCCACCTGGTCAACTCCGAGGAGCCCACGCCGGAGGCCCGACGGCACGACCCCCGGCGGATGCTGCTGGCCCACCGGGCCGGCCTGCGGGCGTTCGACCACCTCCGCCGCCTGCGCGGCGAGCGCGCGGCCGGCGCGCCCCGCGGGCTGACCCCCGGGCTGCTCCCCGGGCTGATCACCGGGCCGTGGGGCAGCCACGAGGCCCTGGTCATCGACTACGAGGGCCCGCTGGTGCGGCCCGCAACCGAGGGCGGGGCCGAGTACCTGGCCTCCACCCACCTGCCCTGGATCGGCGAGCGGACCAGGCAACCCGACTCCGCGCACGTCGAGATGATGGCCACCGTCCGCAACCCCCTCGCCTGCAAGATCGGACCGACCGCCCGCCCCGACGAGGTCGTCCGGCTGTGCGACCTGCTCGACCCGGAACGCACGCCCGGCCGGCTGACACTCGTCCTGCGGTTCGGCCGGGCGCGCGTCGAGGAGGTCATGCCGGGGCTCGTCGACGCCGTCCGCCGGGCCGGCCACCCGGTCGTCTGGCTGACCGACCCCATGCACGGCAACACGGTGCGGACCGCCGACGGCACCAAGACCCGGCAGCTGCGCGCCGTCACCGAGGAGGCCGCGGCCTTCCTGCGGATCCTCGAACGGCGCGGGCTGCACGCCGGCGGCCTGCACCTGGAGACCGCGGCCGCCGACGTCACCGAGTGCCTCGGCGGGACCACCGGGGACGAACGCGCCCTGCACCGCCGCTACGAGACGCTCTGCGACCCGCGGCTCAATCCCGAACAGGCCCACGAGCTCATCGAGACGCTCTTCCGTTCCTGACGGAACCGGGCCGCGGACGACGGAGGGGAGAGGACCGCGATGGCCGGCACGGCACAGCGGGTGGGAACGGTCGGGGCGCTGTGGCGCTACCCGGTCAAGTCGATGCTCGGGGAGGAACTGCCCGCCGCCGACGTCACCGGACGCGGCATCGACGGCGACCGGCGGTTCGCCCTGCTCGACCGGGCGACCGGCAAGGTCGCCAGCGCGAAGGACCCGCGCCTGTGGCGGCGGCTGCTCACGCTCACGGCGACGACGACCGGCGACGGCGTGCGCGTCACCGGGCCGGACGGCGCGGAGCTCGACGCCGACGCGCTGACGGAGCTGCTCGCACGCCCCGTCGCCCTCACCGCCGAGCCGCCGCCCGCCGCCTCGATCGACCGCGCCGACCCGGAGGAGGTGCTGCGCCGGGGCGAGGCGGCCGACAGCGCGGTGCACGCCGTCGAACTGCCCGCCGGCACGTTCTTCGACCACTCCCCGCTCCATCTGCTCACCACCGCCACGCTCGACCGGATCGCGGAGCTGAGCCCGCGTCGGACCGTCGAGGCCCGGCGCTACCGGCCGAACCTCGTGATCCGCCACGAGGGCGCCGGAGGCTTCGTCGAGAACCACTGGATCGGCCGGGAGCTGACGATCGGCCCGCGGCTGCGGCTGCGGATCACCGTCCCCACCCCCCGCTGCGCCGTGCCGACCCTCGCCCACGGCAGCCTGCCCCGGGACCCGGAGGCGCTGCGCGTCCCCGCGCGGCACAACCCGCTGGAGCCGTTGGCCGGCATGGGGCCGCGGCCCTGCGTGGGCGTGCACGCCCGGGTGCTCGCCGCCGGTCGGGTCGCCCGGGGGGACGCCGTGCTGCTGCACTGAGCGGGGCGCGGCGGGGCCTCTTCGTGGTCGGGCGGTGTCGGGCGTGGTCGGGCGATGTCGGGCGTGGTCGGGCGGGGCTCTTCGGGGCCGGGCCGCCGTCACACCGGTCCGCAGGTCACGAAGTACGGGAGCACGGTGGCGCCGACGCCGAGCAACAGGATGGCGAACCGCGTCGCCGGGTGGAGCGGCGCGCGGGGCCGCAGCAGCCGCCGCATCCGGACCAGAACGGCGTCGCCGCCGGCCGCGAAGGCCGATCGCGGGGTGCCGCCCGTGGCGACCTCGCACATCGCGACCGCGAGGGCCCGGGGGGAGGTGACCCGCGCGGCGCGGTCGTCGCAGACCATTTCGAGCAGGACCGCGGTGCTCTCCCGCGCGGCGCGGGCCAGCGGCACGATCCGGCACGCGCGGTCGAACGCCTCGGTGGCCGCCGTGAGCAGGTGGTGGTGGCCGGTCAGGTGGGCGCGCTCGTGGGCCAGCAGCGCCTGCAGCTGGTCGGTGGTCAGGGACTGCACGGCCGCGCTGGTCAGGACGACGCGGGCCGACCGGCCGGGAAGGCAGTAGGCGGCCGGGACGGCGTGGTCGAGGATCACGGCGCGCAGCTCGGGCGCGGGCCGGCCCACCAGGTCCAGCAGGGCGGCGTGGCGCCGTCGGCGCCGGCGGGCCGAGACGGCGACCGTGACGAACCAGGCGGCCGGCCAGAGCAGGGTGACGCCGATCGGGAGCAGCAGCCCCAGGCCCTCCGCGCCGTCGGAGGGTTCGGCGGCGTCGGTGTCGGCGACCGGGTCCGGCCCGAGGAGCCACTGCTCGGTCGCGCCGAGGAACCCGTGCAGGTGCCGGCCGGTGGGCGTCAGGTGGTACCAGGCCAGCGCGACGGAGACGACGAACGTCAGCAGCAGCGCCTGCCAGAGCAGCAGCGCCGTCCTGGGGGAGCGCAGCGGCCACTTCGCCCGGGCGAGCAGGGACGGGACGACGAAGCCGATGACCGCAGCGTAGCCGCCCAGGACGAGGGGCCCGATCACTCCTGGTCGTCGCTGGTGAGCGAGCGCAGCGCGCGCCGGATGGCGTCCTGTTCGTCCGGGGTGATCTGTCCGACGAAGTGGGCCAGGGCGCTGGACCGGTCGGTGGTGACGGCGAGGGCGTCCTGCATGAGCGCCGCGGTGTACGACTCACGGGTGCGGGTCGGCTCGTAGAGCCAGGCCCGTCCCTCCTTCTCCCGGCGCACCATGCCCTTGCCGTGCAGGACGTCGGCGACGGTCATCACCGTGGTGTACGCGAGCGGGCGGGACCGGTTCAGGTCGTCGACGAGTTCGCGGACGGTCGCCGGGTGGCCCCAGCTCCACAGGCGGTCCATGATCTCCGCCTCCAGTTCCCCCAGTCGGCGCACGCTCACTGCTTCCCCTCCCGGGCACTCGCGTTCGACGCTCATCGTAGACGGTGCGGTTCGCCCCCCGGAAGACGAGCGGGTGGACGCCGAGCGGGTGGACCGTCGAGCGGGTCGACCGTCGAGCCGTGCGCCGTCGAGCCGTGAACCAGGCGCCGGACCCCTGGCGCTGTGACGCAGCGTCAGTAACATGAGTCCTCCTCACATTCATGTCAGGAGGCTGCCATGCCGGACCGCTTCGACCTGCCGGCGGACTTCCGCTGGGGTGCCGCCACCGCCGCCTACCAGATCGAGGGGGCCGTCGACGAGGACGGCCGCGGCCCGTCCGTCTGGGACACCTTCTCCGCCCGCCCCGGCGCCGTCCGCGACGGTCACACCGGGGCGGTGGCCTGCGACCACTACCACCGCTACCCCGAGGACATCGCCCTGATGAAGGGCCTCGGACTCGACGGCTACCGCTTCTCCGTCGCCTGGCCCCGGGTGGTGCCCACCGGCGCGGGCGCCGTCAACCCCGCCGGACTCGCCTTCTACGACCGCCTGGTGGACGCCCTGCTGGAGGCGGGCATCACCCCGCTCCCCACCCTCTTCCACTGGGACCTCCCGCAGGGCCTCGAAGACCGCGGCGGCTGGCTCGACCGCGACACCGCGTACCGCTTCGCCGAGTACGCGACCGCCGTGACCGACCGGCTGGGCGACCGCGTCCCCGCCTGGATCACCCTCAACGAGCCCTTCGTCCACACCGTGTTCGGCTACGCCCTCGGCACCCACGCCCCCGGCCGCGCCCTGATGTTCGAGGCCCTCCCCGCCGCCCACCACCAGCTCCTCGGGCACGGCCTGGCCGCCTCGATCCTGCACGAGCGGGGGCTGGAGGTGATGCTCTCCAACAACCTCACCCCCGTCGAGCCCGCCTCCGACTCCGCCGCCGACGCGGCCGCCGCCCAGGCCTACGACACCCTCCACAACCGGCTGTTCACCGACCCCGTCCTGCTCGGCCGCTACCCCGACCTCTCCGCCCTGGGCGTCCCCGACGACATCTTCGGCGCCGTGCGCGACGGCGACCTCGACCTCGTCCACAGCCCCGGCCTCGACGGCCTCGGCCTCAACTTCTACAACCCCACCCGGGTCGCCGCCCCCACCGAACCCGGCCTGCCCTTCGACCTCGTCGACATCCCCGACGTCCCCCACACCGCCTTCGGCTGGCCCGTCGTCCCCGACGCCCTCACCCGCCTCCTGCTCGACCTCCGCGACACCTACGGCAAGGCCCTGCCGCCCGTCACCATCACCGAGAACGGCTGCTCCGTCGAGGAGTCCACCGTCCCCGACCAGCCCCGCATCGACTTCATGTCCGCCCACCTCGACGCCCTCGCCCGCGCCGCCGCCGAGGGCATCGACGTCCGCGGCTACTACACCTGGTCCCTCCTCGACAACTTCGAATGGGCCGAGGGGCTGTTCAGGCAGCGCTTCGGCCTCGTCCACGTCGACTTCGCGACCCAGCAGCGCACCCCCAGGGCCTCCTACACCTGGTACCGCGACCTGATCGCCACCCACCGGGCCGGGCGGGCGCGGTAGTCGGCCTGCCGACTGGTGAAGCCGGGTACGCCCGCTCCGGCGGGGACCCGGATGCTCCGAGTGGCCGGGACCGATTCGGCTCCGCGCCGCCCGCAAGCAATCCGGCGAGGAGGCGGCGAGCCACCGCCCGGCTTCGTGCCCCAGCTGCTCCACCGTACGCACGGACCGGCGCCGTCTATCACACCAGAGCTGCGCGGACGCGATGTCGAGGGTTCTGGCTGGGGCCCCGGTGCGTCCGCGTACTGTTGTGCCGGGCAGAGGGGAGAGCAGCCGTTGCGCAGGGTGCCGCCGGAGATGTTCCGGTTCACGACGGGGGAGAGGGCCGAACTCTACGGTGCGATCCTCCAGGCCTTCGGAGCGGCCAACGAGCGGTTGGAGACCGCGCTCGGGCTGGACGACGTACGAGCCCGGTTGCGAACGGTCGGCTGGCTCGACGCGATCCACGACGAGGACCTCCAGGAGGCGCTGCGCAAGCTCAGGGAGTGGCAGCTGCTGGACGTCGTCCAGAACCACGCGGAGAACTACCGCACCGCCGAGGAGTACGAGCGCCGCAACCTCCAGTACTCGCTGACCCGGCGCGGCGAGGCCGCGTTCGCCGGGGTCGAGCACGCCCTGTCCGTGCTCGCCTCGACGGGGGCGCTCCAGACGGCGGTCCTGGAGGCGATCACGGACCGGCTCGACGAGCTGTACGTCCTGCTGGGCGACTCCACGTCCTCGGACCGTCGGGTCTTCACCACGTTGCAGGAGCTGGAGGGGCACCTGGAGGCGCTGCTGGCCAATACCAAGGCGTTCAACGGCGAGTTGCAGCGCCTGCTGCGCGCCGAGGGCACGGACCTGGCGACCTTCCGCGAGGTGAAGGCCGCGACGGTGGCCTATCTCCAGGAGTTCCTCGTCAACCTCGACCAGCGGGGACAGACGGTCTCCTCCGCCGTGGAACGGCTGGAGCAGCGCGGAGTGAGCCTGCTGCACGCGCGGGCGCTGCGGGGCGCCGAGCTGCCGCCGGCCGCCGACGGCGACCCCGCGCCGGCCTGGCTGGAGCGGCGCCGGGCGCGCTGGGAGGGGCTTCAGGCGTGGTTCCGGCCGGCCGACGGGGCGCGGCCCCGGGTGGAGCAGCTGCACGACGTGGCACGGAGGGCGATCGTGACGCTCCTCCAGGTCCTCGACCGGATCACCGAGTCGCGGCGCCGCTCCTCCAGCGCGGTCCAGGACTTCCGGGAGCTGGCCCGCTGGTTCGCCGCAGCACCCGGTGAGGACGACCTGCACCGCCTGTGGTCGGCCGCCTTCGGCCTGGGCCCGGCCCGGCACGCTCATCTCGCGCACCCCGACCCGGAGTTGGTGCCGTCGTCGGCCAGTTGGGCGGATACCCCGCCGGTGGAGGTCTCGGCGCTGCTGCGCACCAGCGGCCGTACCGAGCGGTTCACCCGCACCGGAAGGGTGCGCGACATCGGTGGCCTCAAGGCCGCCCGGGCCGAGCGGGCCCGGAAGGAGCGGGCCGAACTCGAAGCGGCCTGGGACGTCCTGGGCGCGGACGGCCCGGTGTCGCTGTCCGGCTTCCGCACGCTCGACCACACCGTCTTCGAGCGACTGCTCGACCTCCTCGGCCGGGCGCTGGCCGTACGACCGGACGCCGGTGGGGCGCGTCGGGCGGTCACGTCCGACGGCCGTGTCGAGATCGTGCTCCGGCCGTCTCCCGACGGCGGACGGGCCGTCCTGCGGACCTCCCGCGGCCGGCTGGAAGGGCCCGACTACCTGGTGGAGATCCGAAGCCCGGGCGCCCCGGGGGCGGTCACCCGTGAGGGCACCGCATGAGCACCCTGGCCAACCAGCTGGTCCTGGCCGAACGGCAGGACGTCGCCCGGGGCATCAGGCTCCTCCTCGGCCGACCGCTGATCACCGAACGCGGCGACCCGCCCGCCTTCGAGCTGATCCGCCGCCGCCAGGGTCCCTTGACGAAGTGGTTCGACTACCACTGCGGCTGGCAGCTGGTGGTGGAGCCGCGCCTGGGGTACGCGCGCCTGCTCAAGATCCGCACCGTGTCCGACGCCTCGCGCCCCGCCCGCCGACTGCGGTCCGGCAGGGCCCCGTTCGACCGCCGCCGCTACACGCTGCTGTGTGTCGTCGCGGCCGAGCTGCTCCCGGTCCCGGTGACGACGGTCGGCCTGCTCGCCGACCGGGTGGTTCAGGCCTGTGCCACCGACGAGGCGCTGCCGCCCTTCGACACGGCGGGCAAGCCCGAGCGGATGGCGTTCGTGGACGTCCTCAAACTGCTGGAGTCCTACGGTGCGCTCCTCACGGTGGACGGCGTCACGGACAGCTTCGTCGACTCGGCGCAGGCCAAGGTCCTCTACCGGGTGGACGCCACCGTACTGATGCGCCTGCTCGCCGCGCCCGTCGGGCCGTCCCGGCTGGCCGTGCCGGCGGAGGAGATACCGCTGCGCTTCGAGGGACTCCTTCGGGGCACGGTGCGCGAGAGCAGGTACGGCGGTGCCGAGGCCTCCGACGCGCAGCGCAACCTCCGGCTGCGGCACTCGGTGCTGCGCCGGCTCCTCGACGATCCCGTCCTGCACCACGACGAGCTCAGCGCCGACGAACTGGCCTACCTGACCTCGCCGACCGGGCGCCAGATCGTCCGGCGGGCCGCCGAGCAGGGCGGCTTCGTCCTGGAGGACCGGGCCGACGGCCTGCTGCTCGTGGACCCGGAGGGGCTTGCCACCGACAGCCGCTTCCCCGACGACTCCGCGACGGCCCGCGTCGCCGCCCTGCTCCTGCTGGAACCGCTGACGGCCGCTCCGGACGGCCTGACACCGGAACAGCTCACCGTCGAAGCCGCCGGGCTCCTCCGGCGCTTCCCCCAGTGGGCGAAGAGCTACCAGTCGGAGGACGGAGCCGAGCGCCTCGGGGCCGACGCGGTTCGTGTCCTCGGCGACTTCGGCTTGGCCCGCAGGATCGGTGAACGCGTCGTTCCGCGACCGGCCGCGTTCCGGTACCGGACCACCGTGACCGAAGGCCTCGCAACCTGACCAGGGAAGACTTCCGATGACCGTGACACAGCTCCCGCAGCGCTCGGCGCTCCCGACAGCGGCCGCGGCAGCACGATGGCAGCCCTCGAGGGCCGGCATCCTCAACGTCTGGCGCTACTACGACGAGACCTTCACCTTCCACGAGGGCCGCCTGCTCCTGCGGGGACAGAACGGCACCGGGAAGTCGAAGGCGCTGGAAGTGCTGCTGCCGTTCCTGCTCGACGCCAGCCTGCGTCCCAACCGGCTGTCCACCTTCGGCGGTTCCGAACGCACCATGCACTGGAACCTGATGGGCGAGGGGACATCGGGCAAGACCCGGGTCGGGTACGTGTGGCTGGAGTTCGTCCGCGGTGACGGCGAACCCGTCCACTTCACCTGCGGCGCCAGACTCCAGGCCAGCGTGCACACCACCGGTGTCACCGTCGACTACTTCACCACCGGAGCGCGCGTCGACCGGCCCGGCGGCCTCTCCCTGGTCAACGACGCGGGCCAGCCGCTCACCCGCGCCGCTCTGGCCGAAACCCTGCAAGACCGGGGCGAGCTGCACGGTTCACCCACGGACTACCGCAACGCCGTCCGGGGCACGCTCTTTCCGGGGCTGAGCGAGCAACGCTACGACGCCCTGATCACCGCACTGCTCCAGCTCCGCACCCCCAAACTCTCCGAGCGCCTGGACCCTTCGCTGTTGTCCTCCCTGCTCTCGCGGGCCCTGCCCCCGCTCGGCGAGGGCGAGATCGCCGAACTGGCCGAGGGCTTCGAACGCCTCGACCGCCAGCGGGAACACCTGAAGACCCTGGACGAGGAGGTGGCCGCGGCCACTGCCGTCGCGCATCAGCAGCGCGGCTACGCCCAGCGCGTCCTGCGCGCCGGGGCGGCGGCGCTCATCTCCGCGACGACCGAGATGGACAACCTCACCCGCATCGCCAGGGAGAGCGAGGGCGAGCTCGCCGAAGCCGTGCGCCGACGTGATGAGGACAGAGCGGTACGGGCGGAGCTCGAACACCGGCGGCAGGAGATCGAGGGCGCCATCGAGGGCCTGCTCGACTCCGAGGCCTACCGGCAGGGACAGGAACTCGACCAGCTCCGTCGCCGGACCGACCAGGCGGCCCGGACCGCCGCCCGCGCCCGCGCCGCCGCCGACCGGAAGGCTCAGGTGGCCGACGAGGACGCCGGGCGTGCCGACGACGCGGGGCTGCGCTCCGAGCAACGGGCCGAACACACCCGTGCCGCCCGGGAGCTGGCACGCGGTGCGGCGCGGCGTGCGGCCATGGAGTCCGTCTGTGCCGAGGTGCAGGCGCTGCTCGACGTCGGGCCCGGCCCGTCCGGCGACACCCCGGAGCACGGGCGCACGGCACGCCGTCTGCTGCGCGGCGCCGTCGTCTCACGACACGGTCAGATCGCCGAGGTCCGCACGGCGGTCGAACGCCACGAGCGTTCCCTTTCGGGCCGGACGGCGGCGGAGCAACACCTCGACACGGCGCGCGAGCGCCTGGCCGACTCGATCACGCGGCGTGAGGGGAACGCCCACGCCTACCAGACCGCTGTGGACGCCCACGCCGACCTGCTGCGCCGGTGGGCGACAGCCGACTGCACCGAGCTGTCGATCGACGACGCCGAGGAACTCGCCTCCCGCGCCGCCGTCGAGACCGAGGTCCTCGCGTTGGTCGAAACCGCCGCCAGGGCAGCGGAGAGTTCCATCACCGCCGACGAGACGACCGCCCGCGCCGGCCGGGACGACGCCCGCGCCCGGCGTGACGCGGTCGTCGGGGAACTGGAACGCACCGCGGCCACGGCCGATCTCCCGCCGGTTCCACCGCGGACCCGCACAACCGACCGGTCGGTCCTGCCGGGGGCGCCGCTGTGGCGGCTGCTGGCCTTCCGTCCGGACGTACCGCCCGGCGACCAGGCAGGCGTCGAAGCGGCCCTGGAAGCGGCCGGTCTGCTCGACGCCTGGATGACCCCGGACGGCGGCCTCGTCGTCGCCGGACACGACACGCTGGCCGACCCGGCATCGGCCGTCCCCACGCCGGGGCCCTCGCTACTCGATGTCCTCGTTCCGGAACCCGACGGCCCCGTGCCGCCCGACCGGGTCCAGCGGCTGCTGGCCGGCATCGCCTACGGTCCCACGCTCCCGGCGGGCCACCCGGCCGCCGTCGCGGCGGACGGAAGCTGGCGGCTGGCGACGGCGGTCGGTTCCTGGACCAAGGAGGAGTCGAGCCACATCGGCGCCGCGGCCCGGGAACGCGCCAGGCAGCGGAGGATCGCGGAACTCACCGCCGAACTGGCCGAGGCCGAGATCGGCGTGACCGGATTCGAGACGGAACTGCGCGCCCTCGCCGACCGCCGGACGCGTCTCGGCGCCGACCTCCGATCCCGGCCGCACCACCGGGAGGTGGAGCAGGCCAGGCGCGTCTGGGAACGCTCCGAGTCCGAGGTGGGCGCACGCGAGGACGCCGCACGCGAAGCCGTCGAACGGCTGGCGCGACAGGAGGACGCGGTCGCGGACGCGCTGCGCGCACTCGCCGTCGCCTCGGCCGAGCACGCCCTGCCGACCGAACGCGCCGCCCTGGAAGCGACCGCCACCGCAGTCGACGCGCTGCGCGAGCGGGCGGACGTGTGGCTCGACGCCCACCTCGCCTGGACGGCCGCCCAGCAGGCTTGGGACACCGCCCGCAGCCACGCCGAGGTGTCCCGGGGCGCGGCAGCCGAGAGCCTGGACGAGGCCGAGGACGCCGAAGTCGCCGCCCGCGGGCTCCGGTCCGCGCTCCAGGCCGTCGAGAGCGCAGTCGGCGAGGACTATCGCCACGTGGCGGACCGGATCAGCGACTCCCGGCAAGCGCTTGACCGGATCCGCCGTGAGATCGACACCGCGACCCAGGCACTCCTCGCCCTCGAAGGCCGGATCGGTGCCCTGGGCGCCGCCGTGGAGCAGGACACGGCCCGGCGTGACGACGCCGTGGCGGCACGGAACGCGGCCGCCCACGGCTTCCGGCGCCTGTGCGTCCTCGGATTCCCCGAGGACGCGGGCCTCGGCCTCGTCCTCACCGCCGTGGACGGCACCCGTGCCACCCTCGAAGCGGCGCGAGAGGCCGCCGCCGCGTGGCCCAACCTGCCACACGGCACCAGGAACCTCGGCGACTCCCTGAACCGTCTCTCCGAGGCCGTCCACCGAGCCCGCCAGAGCCTCAGCAGCCGTGCCGACCTCGAACTCGAAGCCGAGGAGGACATCCACGTCCTCACCGCCACCGTCGACGGCATCAGGGTCGGTGCGACCGGCCTTCTTGCCATCCTCACCGGCGACCGTGACCGCAGCCAGGATGACATCACCGCCGCCGAACGCAGCCTCTTCGACCGGACCCTCACCGGCGACACCCGCCGCCACCTCGCCTCCCGGATCCGCCAGGCCGGTGAACTCGTCGAGCGGATGAACGGCCACCTCGAACGGGTCCGCACTGCCTCACGGGTGGCCGTCCGCCTGGTGTGGCAGATCCATCCCGACCTGCCCGCGGGCACCCGGACGGCCCGTGAGCTGCTGCTCAAGGATCCGACGCGGATCACCGAAGCCGACCGCGAGGCCCTGCACGCCTTCTTCCGGGGCCGCATCGAGGAGGCCAAGACCCGCAACACGGCGGCGACCTGGGAGGAGCAGCTCGCCGAGGTCCTCGACTACACGGCCTGGCACCAGTTCGTCGTCAAGCTGGACCGTGCCAACGGCTCCGGGTGGCAACTGCTCACCAAGAAGCTGCACGGCGCGCTCTCGGGAGGTGAGAAGGCCATCGCCCTCCACCTGCCGCTGTTCGCCGCCGTGGCCGCCCACTACGAGGCGGTGCCGGAGTCCCCGCGGCTGATCCTGCTCGACGAGGTGTTCGTCGGCGTTGACACCGTCAACCGTGGGCAGGTCTTCGGCCTCCTCGCGGCACTCGACCTCGACCTGCTGCTCACCTCCGACCACGAGTGGTGCACCTACAGAGAGCTCTCCGGCATCGCTGTTCACCAGCTGATCACCGGAGGCGACGGTGACGACGCCGTCACCAGTGCGCGCTTCACCTGGACGGGCACCGAGCTGCTGCCCGACGAACCGGAGACGGAAGAGCCGGCATGACGGCCCGCCACCCCCTCGATCTCCCCGAGCTCCGACCCCTCTGGTCGGCCGTCCACGACCGCCTCTCGTCCGGCCGTCCTGTCAGCCGGGTGCGGTGCGGCCCGCTCGACGACATCGGTCGGGAAGCGTTGGCCGATCTCCTCGGGCTCGACCGGCTCCCCGGCGTCGAGCCGACGATCCCGCTCGCCGGACTCGACCGTGCGGTGCTGGACGCCTGCGGCCGACCCGTCCGGGAGGTGGCGGCCCTGATCCTCGGTCCGATCCACGACCGGGCCGCCGAGCGCGAACGTAGGACCGGCCAACGCGACGCCCTGTGGGAGTGGTTGGCCGGCCACGAGGTTGTCACGGCCCAGCCTGCGCTGCTGGAATGGGTCGGCCACCTGCGGGCCACCGGCCTCATCGACGGCTCACCCGACCGGACCCGGGGCCTGACGGCCGCTGCGCTGGCCGTCCTCGCAGCCCTCCCGGCCGATGGCGAGCCACTGCCGGTCCTCGCCGCCCGTCTCCTCGACGGCGACTCCCATGCCCTCGACGACGGGACCCGGCTGTCCTCCCTGGTCCTGCGCGCACTGTCGGTCCTGTACGGCACCGACATGCCCGACGCCGCCGAGGCGAGGCGCGCACTCTGGAGCCGTGCCGGCGTGGCCGACGACGAGCTGTCCGCCACCGTGCTCGCCGTCGGGCTGCGCCCCGGAGGAGAAGGGCCGGTCGCCAAGGTCTCCCGGACCTGTGCCGGAGCCGGGCACCCGGTCAGCCTGACCCTCGCCCAACTGCGCTCACCGGGCGAATTCACCGGTCCCGCCGGACCGGTGCACATCACTGAGAACCCCAGTGTGCTCGCCCTGGCCCTACGGCGGTTCGGTCACCGATGCCCGCCGCTGGTCTGTACGTCCGGCTGGCCCAACACCGCCGTGATCCACCTGCTGCGCCGACTTGCTGAGGGCGGCGCAGTCCTGTACTACCACGGCGACCTCGACGGGGAGGGGATCCGGATAGCTGCCCATGTTCTCGCCAAGACCGGGGCCGTGCCCTGGCGGATGTCGGCCGACGACTACCGGTCCGCCGCGCTACGGGTCCCCTCGGGCCCTGACCCGGGCCGCCTCACGCCCGCCCCGTGGGACCAGGAGCTCGTCGACTCCATGGCCGAACTGCGCATCGCGGTGGTCGAGGAGGTGGTCGCCGACCTCCTCCTCGATGATCTGGCAGAACACCGCCACGGATGACATGACAGGGTGCTCGACGGGCCGAGGGGCTGTTCAGCCGGCGCTTCGGCCTCGTCCACGCCGCTTCGTGACGCAGATGCGCACCCCCAGGGCCTCGTACGGAAGGCCGAGGCCGCGGCCGAGGCCGGGCGCCGCCGGGTGGGGTTCGGTGGTGCCCGGCCTTGGTGCGGGCGGGGTGGGGTCAGTGGGGGGAGAGGACCAGGCGGCGGGAGTCGTTGCGGTAGCCGAGGCGGGTGAAGGCGGCGGCCATGGGGGTGTTGGTCAGGTCGGTGTCGGCGCGAACGCGTTCGGGGGCGGTCTCCTCGGCGAGGATCCGGGTGATCCCGGCGAGGATGTCGTCGGCGTAGCCGTGGCCGCGGTGCTCCGGGAGGACCCCGAGGTAGCCGACGACGGGGAAGGTGTGGTTGCGCGAGGGGATGCCGAAGCCGACCGGGGTGCCGTCGGGGGTGCGGGCGACGCGCCACCAGGAGCGGTCGCCGAGCATGGTGTCGCGGTAGAAGGCGACGTCGGAACGGGCCTGGGCGTCGGCGCCGAGGCGCTCGGCCTCCTTGCGGGAGTCGGTGTCCAGGGTGCCGGTCAGGACCCGGCGGAACAGGTCGACGAAGACCTCGTCGTCGGGCTCGGGCTGGAGGAGGAGGCGGTCGGAGGCCTCCGGGAGGCCGTCCGCGGGCGTCCACTCGTAGCGCAGGCGCTCCAGGTCGGCCGGGAGGCCGGCCCGCCGTGCCGCCTCCTGGCGCCAGGCGACGGCCGCGACGGTCTCGGGGTGGTCGCGCCAGTCGCCGGGGAGGAAGAGGTGGTACTCGGGGGCGGCGTCCGCGCCGGCCTCGGCGTAGGCCGCGTGGGCGGCGGTGAGCAGCTCGGCGGCCAGGTCGGTGCGGTCGGCGTCCGACCCCACCGAGGGGTGGACGAACACGCCGTCGAGGGCGCCGGGCAGCTCGTCGTCGGGGTCGCCCCACCAGACGGCGAGTGCGAGCGGCGTTCCGTCGGGGGCGTCCTCGGCGACCCAGGTCCAGGCGGGGCGGTACTCGCCGTCGGCGAGCCGGGTGCGGTAGTCGTCGGCCGTCAGCCGGGTGGCCTGGTCGGGGACGATCAGCGGGAGGACCCGGTCGAGCTCGGACGGGAGAGTGGGACGAACGATCACATCGGCTCCGAATCAGTGGAGTTGGAGGGAATCCCGGTCAGAACGGTTCTATCGCACTCGACCGGTTCCGGGGGCGGGGGTACCTCGACGGTGTGACGGCGCCCGGCCAGTCCGGTGACGGCGAGGAGCAGGCCGGTGCAGCAGAGCAGCAGGGCGCTGCCGCGGTCCCGGGCGGTGCCGAGGAGGCGGCCGAGGGTGGAGCCGAGCGGCCCGTCGGGGGCCACCAGCGGCTCGCAGACCTGCGAGGCGAGCGGTCCGGCCAGCAGGTAGCCGAGCAGGGTGCCGCCCTGGGTGAACATCCGGCGCAGTGCGAAGACCCGCCCCTGGGCCTCGGCGGCGACCGCCGCCTGCCAGAGCACCTGGGCGCAGCTGGTCACCACCGGCAGGCCGAGGAAGAAGGTGAAGGCCGCCGCCGCCAGGACGCCGGGCCGCGGGTGGAGGCCCGCGACCAGGACGGCGGCGCCGCTGAGGACGGTGGCCGAGGTGACCCAGGCGAGCGGCCGGCGCGGGCCGGACCAGATCGACATGGCGACGCTGCCGACGGCCAGGCCGAGGCCTCCGGAGGTGCTGACCATGGCGACGGCGGCGTTCTGGTCGGCGGCCGGGACGCCGGCCAGGACGAGGGGCAGCAGCAGCGCGGTGGCGGCGGCCTCGGCCCCGTTGAGCACGGTGACCACGCGGAGCAGGTGCCGCAGTCCGGGCTGGCCGGTGAGGAGTTTCCGCCCTTCGCTCAACTCGGCCCACCAGCCTCGGCGTTGTCCTCCTCCGCCGGGGCTTCGGGTCGGGTCGGGGTGGTCCGGGCCGTCGTCCGGGCGCAGTGGGCGGCCCCGGCGGCCGGTCGGTTCGGGGAAGCGGGCGACCAGCAGGGTGAGCAGCCCCAGCGCGAACGAGACGACGTCGACGATCAGGACGGCGCGCAGTCCGCCCGCGCCCAGCAGGACGGCGGCGAGCATCGGGCCGAGCAACTGGGCGCCGGCCAGGGCGGTCTGGGTCATGGCGCCGGCCCGGCCGCGCTGCTCGGGCCGGACCATGCCGGTCACGGCGGCGGCGAGCGCGGGCCACTGGAAGGCGGCGCAGCAGGACTCCACGACGGTGGCCGCGTAGACCTGCCAGACGGCCAGGTGGCCGGTCAGCTCGGCGGCGGTCAGGGCCACGGCGGTGAGCATGGCCGCCGCGTCCGCGCAGAGCAGGACGGTCCGGCGGCGGTGGCGGTCGACCAGGACGCCGGCGGCCGGGGCGGCCAGCATGCCGGGGGCGAAGCCGAGCAGCAGGCCGGTGGCGAACTGGGTGACGGAGCCGGTCTGTTGGTAGATCCACAGGCCGAGGGCGAAGCCGGAGATGCCGGAGCCGAGCGCGGTGGCCAGCCGTCCGGCCCAGACGATCAGGAAGGTGGTCACGGCACCTCCGGAGGGGGCGGCGGGGGTGTGGCGGCGGGCAGGGGCATGGCGGGGCTCCGGTGCGAGGTGGCGATGGGCGAGGTGGCGATGGGCGAGGTGGCGACGATGGGTGAGGCGGTGCGGGCGAGGCGGCGATGGGCGAGGCGGTGCGGCCGGGGTCGGCCGCACCACCACCGCTCGGCCGGGTCAGCGCAGATGGGCGGCGAGGATCGGGCCGATCACGTCCAAGGCCTCCGGCGTGGTGAAGCGGCTGTGCGGGATGTCCAGCGGGTGGTTCTCGATCGGGCCGTCCACGTGCTCGGCCCAGTGCTCGGTCAGCGGTGTACCGTCGGCGCCCCGGCCGGGCAGCGCCTCGAAGAACAGCACCGGGCCCCGGTAGCGGCCGGGCTGCTCGCCCTGGGCCAGGGCGAGGTTGTTGGCGGTGACCCGCACCAGCCGGCCGAGTGCGGCCTCGTCGAGTCCGCCGAGCACGCTGCCGCGTTCCCGCAGGAGTTCCAGGACCGTCGCGGCCCCGGGGAGTCCGGCCCCGAGGGTCCCGGTGCCGAGGGCTCCGGTGCCGGCCGCCGGGGAGTCCGTCGAAGCCGGGGCAGTCGGAGTGGCCGCGGCGGGGACGCCCAGCTCGTCGAGGTCGAGGCCGTCCAGGGCCAGCGAGAGGATCTCGGCGTCGCTGGGCCGGCCGGCGTGCCGGTGGCGGCCGGTGGGGTGCGAGTCGAGCATGGCGAGGAGCGCGACGCTCTCGCCGTCCTCCTGGAGGAGGCGGGCCAGCTCGTGGGCGACCGTGCCGCCGAAGGACCAGCCGAGCAGGTGGTACGGGCCGCTCGGCTGCACCTCGCGGATCAGCCCCAGGTATTCGGCGGCCATCTCGGGGACGTTGCCCGGCAGTTCGGTGTCCCCGTCCAGGCCGCGGGCCTGCAGCGCGTACAGCGGCCGGTCGCGGTCCAGGTGGCGGACCAGGCCGGAGTAGCACCAGCCGAGGCCCCCGCCGGGGTGGACGGCGAACAGCGGCGGGCGGCTGCCGCCCGTGCGCAGCGGCAGCAGCCGGCCGAGCCCGTCGCCGGATTCGGCGCCGCCCTCGGCGGTGAGCCGTTCGGCGAGCCGGGCCACGGTCGGGGTCTCGAAGAGGGCTCGCAGGCCGATCCGGACGCCGAGTTCGTCGTGGATCCGGGCGGTGAGCCGGGCGGCGAGCAGGGAGTGGCCGCCGAGGTCGAAGAAGTTGTCGTCGATGCCGACGGCCGGGGTGTTGAGGGTGGCGGCGAAGAGGTCGCAGAGGAGCTCTTCGTGGGGCGTGCGGGGGCCGCGGCCGACCGTTCCGGCGGCGGCGGGGTTCGGTGCGGGCAGGGCGCGGCGGTCGAGCTTGCCGTTGGGGGTGAGCGGGAGGGTGTCGAGGAGCACGACGGCGGAGGGCACCTGGTAGGCGGGCAGTCCGGCCGCGGCGGTGGACCGGAGTTCGGCCGGGTCCGGCGCGGGGGTGTCGGCGGACGGGACGAGGTAGGCGACGAGTCGCTGGTCGCCGGGGTTGTCCTCGCGCAGCAGCACGGCGGCCTGGGCGATGTCCGTGCGCGCGGTGAAGTGGGCCTCGATTTCGGCGGGTTCGATGCGGAAGCCGCGCAGCTTGATCTGGTCGTCGGTGCGGCCGAGGAACTCCAGTCGGCCCTCGCCCCGCGCGTCGTGCCGCCAGCGGCCGAGGTCCCCGGTGCGGTACATCCGGGTGCCGGGCTCGCCGTACGGGTCGGGCAGGAAGCGCTCGGCGGTCAGGCCGGGGCGGCCGAGGTAGCCGCGGGTCACCAGGTCGCCGGCGATGTACAGTTCGCCGCCGACGCCGATCGGCAGGGCGCGGAACGCCTCGTCCAGGACGTACATCCGGGTGTTCCAGACCGGGCGGCCGATGGTGATCACGCCGGAGGGGGCGGTGTCGCCGGGCTCGATGCGGAACTCGGTGCAGCCGACGGTGGTCTCCGTCGGGCCGTACTCGTTGATCACGGTGGCGCCCGGGTGCCGTCGGCGCCACTCGTCCAGCACCTCGCCCATCAGCGACTCGCCGCCGAGGACCAACTGCTCGCTGGGCGAGAAGCGTTCGGGCAGCGCGGTGAGCAGGGCGAGGTGGCTCGGGGTGGCCTTGACGAAGGTCGGGCGCTCGAACTCCCGTGCCGTGGGGGCCTCGTCGTCCAGTTCGATCAGCTGGACGGTGCCGCCGCTGGTGAGCGGGGCGAACAGGCCGGTGACGGTGAGGTCGAAGGAGACCGGGGAGTGGACCAGGGCCCGGCCGGACACGCTGCCGTAGGCGTCGCGGGCCCACGCCAGGTAGGCGTCCAGCGAGTGGTGCTCGACCACCACGCCCTTGGGGCGCCCGGTGGAGCCGGAGGTGTAGATCACGTAGGCGGGGTTGCGCAGTGACAGGGGCGCCGAGCGGTCGGCGTCGGTGAGGTCGTGCGCGGGGAGGGCGGCGAGGGCGGCGGTCGTGTCCGGGGCGTCGAGCAGCAGGCGGGGGTGCTCGGTGGCGGGCAGCAGGCCGGCGGCCTCGGTGGTGGTGAGCACGCACAGCGGCTGGGCGTCGTCGAGGGTGTAGGCGATCCGCTCGCCCGGGTGGGTGAGGTCGATCGGGAGGTACGCCGCGCCGGACTTGAGTACCGCGAGCACGGCCACCAGGGTCTCCACCGAGCGGGGCACGGCCAGTGCGACGAGCCGTTCGGGGCCGGCCCCCTGGGCCACGAGGTGGCGGGCGAGGCGGTTGGCGGCGGTGTCGAGCCGGGCGTAGCTGAGGGTGTCGGTGCCGCTGACGACGGCGGTGGCGTCGGGGGTGCGGGCGGCCTGGGCGGCGAACAGCTCCGGCAGCGTCCGGCCGGGGAGTTCGCGGGTCGGGCCGTTCCAGTCGGTGAACAGGGCTCGGCGCTCGTGCTCGCCGAACAGGTCGATGTCGTGGATGGGGGTGTCGGGGTGGTCGGCGGCGCTGCGCAGGATGCGCTGGAACTGCTCGGCGAGCCGCTGGATGGTGGCGGGCTCGAAGAGGTCGGTGGCGTATTCGATGGTCAGAGTGAGGCCGTTCGGGGCGTTGTCCTCGGTGTGGTGCTCGATCACCGTGAAGGACAGGTCGAACTTGGCCGTGCGGAGGGTGTCGTCCTGCTCCTGCGGCAGCGGCTCCGATGCCCAACCCTCGGTGCCGGGTGCGGTGTTGTTGAGGGTGAGGATGGTTTGGAAGAGGGGGTGGCGGTGGGGGGTGCGGGTGGGGTTGAGGTGTTCGACGAGGAGTTCGAAGGGGAGGTCCTGGTGGGTGAGGGCGGTGAGGTTGAGGTCGCGGGTGTGGTGGAGGAGTTGGGTGTGGGTGGGGTTGTTGGTGGTGTCGGTGCGCAGGACGAGGGTGTTGATGAAGAAGCCGATGAGGTGGTCGAGGTGGGGGTGGGTGCGGCCGGCGGTGGGGGTGCCGATGGGGAGGTCGGTGCCGGCGCCGTTGCGGGTGAGGAGGGTGGCGAGGGCGGCGTGGAGGGTGTGGAAGAGGGTGGCGTGGTGGGTGTGGGCGTGGGTGGTGAGTTTGTGGTGGGTGGTGGGGTCGGTGTGGGTGGTGTGGGTGCGGGCTTGGTGGGTGGGGTTGGTGGGTCGGGGGTGGTCGGTGGGGAGGGGGATTTCTTCGGGGAGGTCGGTGAGGTGGTGGGTCCAGTGGGTGAGTTGGGTGTGGAGGGGGGTGTGGGGGGTGTCGGGGGTGCCGAGGTGGTGGTGTTGCCAGAGGGTGTAGTCGGCGTACTGGATGGGGAGTTCGGGCCAGTCGGGGGTGTGGTGGTGGGTGTGGGCGTGGTAGGCGGTGGTGAGGTCGTGGGTGAGGGGTCGCATGGACCAGCCGTCGCCGGCGATGTGGTGCAGGACGAGGGCGAGCAGGTGCTGGTCGGGGGCGAGGGTGAACAGGGCGGCGCGCAGGGGGAGTTCGGTGGTCAGGTCGAAGGGCTGGGCGGTGAGTTCGGCGATCCGGGCGCGGGCGTCGGGCTCGTCGGTGGTGACGGTGGTGAGCGGGACGAGGCCCGGGGCGGCGGGGCGGATGGACTGGCGGGGTTCGCCGTCGGTCTCGGGGAAGAGGGTGCGCAGGGTCTCGTGGCGTTCCACCACGTCGTCCAGCGCGGCCTGGAGGGCGGTCGCGTCCACCGCGCCGGGCAGCGGCAGCACCACCGGGATGTTGTAGGAGGCGCGCTCGGTCTCGTCCATCCGGTTCAGGAACCAGAGCCTGGCCTGGGCCCGTGAGAGCGGGATCCGCTCGGGGCGCTCCGCCCGGACCAGCGGCGGCAGCGCGGCGGCGGGCCGGGCCTGCTCCAGCCGCTCGGCGAGGGCGGCGACGGTGGGCGCCTCGAAGAGGTCGCGGACGTCGATCTCGGCGTCCAGTTCGGTGCGGACGGCCGAGACCAGGCGCATCGCCAGCAGGGAGTGGCCGCCGAGGTCGAAGAAGTTGTCGTCGATGCCGACCGTCTCCGCGCCGAGGACGGCGGCGAAGACCTCGCAGAGCCGCTGCTCGCGTGCGGTGCGCGGGGCCCGGGTGGCGGGGGACTCCTGGCGAGGCGGGGCCGGCAGGGCGCGGCGGTCGAGCTTGCCGTTGGGGGTGAGCGGGAGGGTGTCGAGCAGGACGACGGCGGAGGGCACCAGGTAGGCGGGCAGCCGGGTGGCGGCCGTGGCCCGGAGCTCGGCCGGGTCCGGTGCGGCGGCGTCGGCGGACGGGACGAGGTAGGCGACGAGTCGCTGGTCGCCGGGGCGGTCCTCGCGCAGCAGCACGGCGGCCTGGGCGATGTCCGTACGCGCGGTGAAGTGGGCCTCGATCTCGGCGGGCTCGATGCGGAAGCCACGCAGCTTGATCTGGTCGTCGGTGCGGCCGAGGAACTCCAGCCGGCCCTCGCCCCGCGCGTCGTGCCGCCAGCGGCCGAGGTCCCCGGTGCGGTACATCCGGGCGCCGGGCTCGCCGTACGGGTCGGGCAGGAAGCGCTCGGCGGTGGCGCCGGGGCGGCCCAGGTAGCCGCGGGCCAGGCCGGCGCCGGCGATGAACAGCTCGCCCGGCACGCCGATCGGCAGCTGCCGCAGCCCGGCGTCCAGCACCTGGACCCGCATGTTGTCCAGCGGGCGGCCGATCGGCACCGTGGTGCCGAGGTCGTCCCCGGCGGCCATCGGGTGCCGGGTGGCGAACACGGTGGTCTCGGTCGGGCCGTAGCCGTCGACGACCCGCAGCCCCGGGTGGGCGTCGAGCACCCGGCGCACGGCGGCCGCCGGGACGACGTCGCCGCCGGTCAGGACCTCGCGCACACCGGCCAGGCTCTGCGGCGCGTCCTCGGCGAGCAGCCGGAACAGGCCGGCGGTCAGCCAGAGCGCGGTCACCCGGTGGTCGGCGATCAGGCGCCCGATCCGCTCGGCGTCCAGGTCGCCGGGCGGCGCCACCACCACCTGGCCGCCGCTCAGCAGCGGCACCCACAGCTCGTAGGTGGCCGCGTCGAAGGCGTGCGGGGAGTGGAACAGCACCCGCTGGTGGTGGCCGTCCCGCTGCCACCAGCGGTCGGTGGCGAGGGCGGCGACGTCCGCGTGGGTGACGGCGATGCCCTTGGGCGTGCCGGTGGATCCGGAGGTGTACATCACGTAGGCGAGCTGCTCCGGCCGGACGGCCGGGAGGGCGCGGGCGGGGGTGTCCGGCAGCGGGGCCGAGACGTCCACCACCGGCAGGCCGGCAGCGGCCCGGGCCCGGACGAACGGCAGGTCGCGGGTGGCCGCGTCGACCAGGAGCAGCTCGGCGCCGGTGTCGGCCAGCACGAGGTCCATCCGCTCGGCGGGCCAGTTCTCGGCGAGCGGCACGTACGCGCCGCCCGCCCGCACCACGGCCAGCGTGCTGACCACCAGCGACGCCGAGCGCTGCTGGAGGACGGCGATCCGGCTCTCCGCGCCCGCGCCGAGGGCGATCAGGTGCCGGGCGAGGCGGTCGGTGGCGGTGTCGAGCCGGGCGTAGCTGAGGGTGTCGGTGCCGCTGACGACGGCGGTGGCGTCGGGGGTGCGGGCGGCCTGGGCGGCGAACAGCTCCGGCAGCGTCCGGCCGGGGAGTTCGCGGGTCGGGCCGTTCCAGTCGGTGAACAGGGCTCGGCGCTCGTGCTCGCCGAGCAGGTCGATGTCGTGGATGGGGGTGTCGGGGTGGTCGGCGGCGCTGCGCAGGATGCGCTGGAACTGCTCGGCGAGCCGCTGGACGGTGGCGGGCTCGAAGAGGTCGGCGGAGTATTCGATGGTCAGAGTGAGGCCGTTCGGGGCGTTGTCCTCGGTGTGGTGCTCGATCACCGTGAAGGACAGGTCGAACTTGGCCGTGCGGAGGGTGTCGTCCTGCTCCTGCGGCAGCGGCTCCGATGCCCAACCCTCGGTGCCGGGTGCGGTGTTGTTGAGGGTGAGGATGGTTTGGAAGAGGGGGTGGCGGTGGGGGGTGCGGGTGGGGTTGAGGTGTTCGACGAGGAGTTCGAAGGGGAGGTCCTGGTGGGTGAGGGCGGTGAGGTTGAGGTCGCGGGTGTGGTGGAGGAGTTGGGTGTGGGTGGGGTTGTTGGTGGTGTCGGTGCGCAGGACGAGGGTGTTGATGAAGAAGCCGATGAGGTGGTCGAGGTGGGGGTGGGTGCGGCCGGCGGTGGGGGTGCCGATGGGGAGGTCGGTGCCGGCGCCGTTGCGGGTGAGGAGGGTGGCGAGGGCGGCGTGGAGGGTGTGGAAGAGGGTGGCGTGGTGGGTGTGGGCGTGGGTGGTGAGTTTGTGGTGGGTGGTGGGGTCGGTGTGGGTGGTGTGGGTGCGGGCTTGGTGGGTGGGGTTGGTGGGTCGGGGGTGGTCGGTGGGGAGGGGGATTTCTTCGGGGAGGTCGGTGAGGTGGTGGGTCCAGTGGGTGAGTTGGGTGTGGAGGGGGGTGTGGGGGGTGTCGGGGGTGCCGAGGTGGTGGTGTTGCCAGAGGGTGTAGTCGGCGTACTGGATGGGGAGTTCGGGCCAGTCGGGGGTGTGGTGGTGGGTGTGGGCGTGGTAGGCGGTGGTGAGGTCGTGGGTGAGGGGTCGCATGGACCAGCCGTCGCCGGCGATGTGGTGCAGGACGAGGGCGAGCAGGTGCTGGTCGGGGGCGAGGGTGAACAGGGCGGCGCGCAGCGGGAGTTCGGTGGTCAGGTCGAAGGGCGTGGAGGCGAGGGCGGTGACGCGGCCGCGGGCCTCCGCCTCGTCCCGGACGTCGAGGTGCTGGAGGGGCACCAGGCCCGGGGCGGCGGGGCGGATGGACTGGCGGGGCTCGCCGTCGGTCTCGGGGAAGAGGGTGCGCAGGGTCTCGTGGCGTTCCACCACGTCGTCCAGCGCGGCCCGCAGCGCGGCGGTGTCGACCTCCTCGGTCAGCCGCAGCACCACCGGCATCGCGTACGCGCTCGTGCCGCGTTCCATCCGGTTCAGGAACCAGAGCCGGCGCTGGGCGAAGGAGAGCGGCAGCACCTCGGGGCGCTCGGTCCGGGCCAGCGGCGGCAGCGCGACGGCCGGCCGGGCCTGCTCCAGCCGCTCGGCGAGGGCGGCGACGGTGGGCGCCTCGAAGAGGTCGCGCACGCCCAGTTCCACGTCCAGGCCGGTGCGGACGGCCGAGACCAGGCGCATCGCCAGCAGGGAGTGGCCGCCGAGGTCGAAGAAGCTCTCGTCGATGCCCGGTTCGCGGTCGGCGCCCAGCACCTCGGCGAAGATCCGGCAGAGCGCGGCCTCCCGCTCGTCGCGCGCGGTCCGGCCGGGGGCGGACTCCCGGCGGGGCGGGGCCGGCAGCGCCCGGCGGTCGAGCTTGTTGTGGGCGGTCAGCGGTAGCGCGTCGAGTTCCACCAGCGCGGACGGCACCATGTAGCCGGGCAGGGCCTTGGCCAACTCCTCGCGCAGGGCGGCCGGTTCGAGCTCGGCGCCGGGGGCTGGCACGAGGTAGCCGACCAGCTGGCGGTCGCCCGGCCGGTCCTCGCGGACCACCGCGGCGGCCGCCGCCACTGGCTCCAGCGCGGCCAACGCCGCCTCGACCTCGCCGAGTTCGATCCGGAAGCCGCGGATCTTCACCTGGTCGTCCATCCGGCCGAGGAACTCGATCGCCCCGTCCGGCAGTCGGCGGGTGAGGTCGCCGGTGCGGTAGAGCCGGGCTCCGGGCTCGCCGTACGGGTCGGGGACGAAGCGTTCGGCGGTCAGGCCGGGGCGGCCCAGGTAGCCGCGGGTCACCTGGGCGCCGCCGATGAGCAGTTCGCCCGGCACCCCGACCGGGACGGGCTCGCCGCGGTCGTCCAGCACGTACGCCCGGACGTTGCCGAGCGGTCGGCCGATCGGCACGGTCGAGGTGGTGGTGAGTTCGCCGGCCCGCGGGCGGTGGGTGGTGACGCCGACGGTGGTCTCGGTGGGGCCGTAGTGGTTGAGGACCTCGCACCCGGCCCGGCCCAGCAGGTCGCGCACGAAGGTGGTGGTGGAGCCCTCGCCGCCGAGGATCAGGCCGCGGCGGGGCAGCACCCGGTGCTCGCCGCCCGGCCCTTCCAGCGCGGACAGGTGGGAGGGGCTGATCTTCAGGTAGTCGATCGCGTGCTCGGCGAAGTAGGCCGCCAGCAGGCGCCCGTCCGAGGCGGTGTCGGAGTCCACCATGTGCAGGGTGCCGCCGCCGAGCAGGGCGGCGGAGAGCACCGTGACGCAGGAGTCGAAGGTGAACGGCTGCACCATCGCGTAGCCGGCCTCCGCCGCCAGGCCCAGCGCGGACACCACGGCGGTGCGGTAGTTGAGCACCTGGCGGTGCTCGACCACGACGCCCTTGGGGCGACCGGTGGAGCCGGAGGTGAACAGCACGTAGGCGGCCTGGCCCGGGTCGACGGCCACCTCGGGGGCGGTGTCGGGCAGGGCGTCGAGGTCCAGCTCCTCCACCACGACCGCCCGCACGCCGTCCGGCAGCAGACCGGCCGTGGCGGCGCGGGTGATCACCAGGGGCGCGGCGGTGTCGGCGAGCATCATCGCCATCCGCTCCCGGGGCTGGGCCGGGTCGATCGGGACGTAGCACCCGCCGGCCTTGAGCGCGGCCAGCAGCGCCACGACCGTCCAGGTGCCGCGCTCCAGGCAGATGCCGACGGGGGTCTCGCCGGCGACGCCGCGTGCGCGCAGGTGGTGGGCCAGCCGGTTGGCCTGCCGGTCCAGTTCGGCGTAGGTGGGGGAGCCGTCGGCGCCGATCACGGCGACGGCCCGCGGGGTGCGGGCGGCCTGCTCGGCGAAGCGGCCGTGGAAGGTGCCGGCCGGCACGTCCAGGGCGGTGGCGTTCCAGGTGTCGAGCACCTGCTCGCGCTCGGCGGCGGTGAGCAGCGGCAGCCGGCCGATCGGGCGGTCCGGGTCGGTGCAGGCCTCGCGCAGCAGGGTGGCGTAGTGGGCGAGCAGGCGCCCGGCGGAGCGCTCCTCGTAGCGGTCGGTGCGGTGGACGAGGGTCAGCGCGAGGGTGTTGCCGGTCTCCGAGACGGTGAAGGTGAGGTCTCGCTTGGCGTCGGCCGGGCCGGCTCCGTCCAGCGGGCGCAGGGTCAGCGGGTCGGAGCCCTCGGGGGTGCCGGGGGAGTCCGCGGCGGTGGCCTGGTCGAGCACCAGCATGGTGCGCGCCAGCCCGTCCGGGGAGCCGGCCCGCAGGCGGGCGGCCAGCTGGTCGAAGGGCACCTCCTGGTGCCGGAGGTCCTGCCGGGTCGCCTCGGCGGTGCGGTCCAGCAGTTCGGCGAAGGTGGGCTCGCCGGAGGTGTCGCCGCGCAGCAGCAGGGTGTTGACGAAGCAGCCGACCAGGCCCTCGAGTTCGGTGCGCTCGCGGCCGCCGACCGGGGTGGCGATCAGCGGATCGGGGCCGCTGCCGTAGCGGTGCAGCAGGGTCTGGAGCGCGGCCAGGGCCACGGTGAAGAGCGTGGTGCGGTGCCGCGCCGCCAGGGCCCGCAGGCCGGCCGTCACGTCGGCGGGCAGTTCCAGGCTGTGCGATCCCGCGCCCGCGCCGCCGCCGGCGCGGCCGGTGACGGTGGCGGCCGGGGGAGTGTCGGTCACGCCGGAGAGCCGCCGCTGCCAGTGGTCCAGGCTCTCCTGGTAGGCGGCGCCGTCGAGCCGGCCGCGCTGCCAGGCGGCGAAGTCGCCGTACTGTACCGGCAGCGGGGGAAGTTCGGTGCCGGCAGGCCCGTCCGCGAGCCGGTAGGCCGCCGCGACCTCGGCCAGCAGGACGTTCACCGACCAGGCGTCGACGGCGATGTGATGAACCGTCAGCAACAGGACGTGCTCCTGTTCGCCGGTGCGCAGCAGCGCGGCCCGCAACAGCGGCCCGGACGCCAGGTCGAACGGGGTGTGGGCCTCCTCGGTCAGCCGCGCGCGGACCAGCGCCTCGGCCCCGCCCGGCGCCGAGCGCAGGTCGGTCACCGCCAGCGTGAACTGCGCATCCTCGCACACCAGTTGGACGGGCGTGCCGTCCGGTCCGGCGGTGAAGACGGTGCGCAGCACCTCGTGCCGGGAGATCACCGTGCGGAACGCCCCGGCCAGCCGCTCGGCGTCCAGCGGGCCGGTGCAGGCGACCGCCATCGGCACGTTGTACGCCGCCGACTCGGGGGCGAGCTGCTGGGCCAGCCAGATCTGCTCCTGGGTGAAGGAGAGCGGCACCGGGACGCCCGGGGTGCGGCGCGGGATGCCGGTGGCGGCGGCCGGGCGCCGGGCCAGCCGCTCGCGCAGCCGGGCCTCCAGACGGGCCCGCTGCTCGGGGGACAGCTCGGCGATCCGGCGGGCGGTGTCGGTGGCGGTGGTGGCCTCGGCGGCGGTGCCGTTCGACGGCGCGGCGGCGGCGGACTGGGTGGTGCTCACGGTGCTCTCCCCGGAGAAGGTCAGGCGGGCCCGAAGGCGCTGGACGGAAGGCGGAGTCGGGATGGCGGCGGGCGGGGCCGGCGGTCGGCGCTCAGCAGGCGCTCAGAACAGGACGCGGGAGCCGGCGGTGGCCCGGGAGTCGCGGGACTTGCGCAGGTCGCGGGCGACGTTGACCCGCTTGAGCCAGCGGTCGGTGCCGTCGAAGCGCGCGGCGAAGGAGTTGCGGCCGTGCACCGCCCGGTAGTTGTCGACGAAGACGATCTCGCCGGGGGCGAGGGCGGCGCCGCCGAGCCGGCGGTCGATGTCGTCGGAGAGGCGCTGGAGCGCGGCCCGGGCCTCCGGGTCCAGCCGGTCCAGGTCCATGAAGTACGGGTCCAGGCAGAGGTAGGGGTCGCCGGGCGAGCCGAACAGCACCGGGACGGGCGCGGCGGCGTCGCGCATGGTCTTCAGCCGTTCGTACGCCTGGTCGAGCAGTTCCGCGCCGCCGGCGAGGGCCCGGCCGGGGCCGCTGTCGAGCATCTGGAGGTGCGAGTTGTCCGGCAGCATGTAGAACCGCGGCTCGGAGAGCACCCGGCGGTCGGCGGCCGAGATGTCGAGGTCCTGGACGCCGACGAAGGTGGTCGGCACGCGGTCCGGGTTGCGCAGGCACAGCAGGCCCACGTAGTCGCCCCGGTAGGGGTGGAAGGCGTCCTCGACGTGCCAGAAGATGGTCTGGTTGCTGCCGGTGCCGATCTGCTCCTCCTCGTGGCCCCGCACCGGCAGGACGTCGTGCACCAGGTAGCCGTCCTGCTGGGTGGCCCAGGCGACCGGTTCGCCGAGCAGGGCCGCGCACAGCAGCAGGAAGATCTCCTCGCGCAGGGCCGGGGAGGTCCCGGTGCGGTCCTGCCAGTGGGCGGGGGTGGCGCCGATCCGCTCCTGGTCGACGCGGTAGCCGGAGATCACGCAGACGCCGCTCGGCTCGTGCAGCCGGAAGTCCGTCAGGAAGCGGCGCAGGGCCAGGGGCAGCCGGTGGGACTGGACGGTCAGGTCGTCCTGGAGGGTCTGGTCCTCCACGCTGCCGTGCCGGGCGGCCAGTTCGTCGAGCAGGACGGCGACCTCGTCGGCGTCGGCGGGGTCGAGCGTGAGGGCGTGCATCGGGTGTCACCTCGGGTGGTCGGTGGTGCGGAGGGCTCGGTGGAGCCCGGACGGGAGGGAGAACGGCGGGGAGGGCCCGGACGGGCCGTCAGCGGGCCTCGGGCAGCAGCGCGGCCAGCCGGTCGAGGCCGGCGGTCAGCTCCTCGGAGGCGCCGCCGAAGCCGAGCCGGATGTGCCGCGGGGCGCCGAAGCAGGCGCCGGGCACGACCAGCACGCCGTGGTCGCGGTCGAGCCGGTCGGCGAACTCGGTCACGTCCGCGACGGTGGTCAGCTCGGGGAAGGCGGTGACGCCGCCGGCCGGCAGGTCGGCGGTCACCCGCTCGCGGTGCTCGGCCAGCCAGTCGGCCAGCAGCTTCCGGTTGGCGGTGGCCTGGGCGAGCCGGGGGCGCAGCAGTTCGTCGGCGTGCCGGACGGCGTGCGTGGCCACCGCCTCGACCAGCGGGGACAGCGCGAGGCTGGTGTAGTCGCGGCGGCGCACGCAGCCGGCCAGCACCTCGGGCGCGGCCAGCGCCCAGCCGACCCGCAGGCCCGGCAGGCCGTACGCCTTGGACAGGGTGCCGAAGGAGATCGCCCGGGGGTAGCCGGGGGCCGGGTCGGGGAGCGGCTCGCGGTCGTAGACCAGGTGCTGGAAGGCGTTGTCCCAGGCGAGCCAGGTGCCGTACCGGGCGCAGGTGTCGACGATGGCGGCCTGCTGGTCGGCGGTCACCGTGGCGCCGGTCGGGTTGTGCGGGAAGTTGACCACGACCATCGCGGTGTCCGGGCCGACCAGCGCCAGCAGCTCGTCCTCGTTGGTGACCACGCCGTGCTCGGTGCGCATCGCCCAGGGGACGATCCGGCAGCCGAGCGAGGCGGCCACCTCGACCAGCGCGTGGTAGGCGGGCGTCTGCACCACGACCTCGTCGCCGGGCTTCAGCAGGGCCTGCATGACCAGGTAGATCGCCTCGCTGGAGCCCTGGGTGGCGATGATCGAACCGGGGTCGGTGCCGTGCCGCTCGGCGAGGGCGGCGCGCAGCGGCTCGCCGCCGAGGGAGTGGCTGTCGCGGAACATGATGTCGCCGAGGGAGGCGGCGCTGGTGCCGGCCAGGGCGAGGACCTGGTCGACGGTGTAGTTCTCGACACCGCTGCTGCTGATGTCGTAGGTGGTGGTGAAGTACCGCTCGCGCAGCCAGTCTTCGAGCAGGGCGGGGGCCCGAAGCCCCGGGTGGGGATTCGACACCGCGCAACGGACTTGGAACAGAGGCCTTTCACGCCGGAGGACGGTCGCCCGGCCGAGCGCTGGGG
>NZ_JBEZUT010000007.1:0-54592 GCF_040636595.1 Kitasatospora sp. NPDC036755 | reverse complement strand
CGGGCCCGACGGCGTCTGGGACCCGAGCCGCTGCGGTTGCTGTTCGCGCGGGTGTGCCGCCCGCTGGCCGTGCCCGAGACCGCTGGCGCCTGGTACCGGGACTGGCGTGTGGTGGCGGTGGACGGCACGACCTTGGACCTGGCGGATACCGAGGCCAACGACGTGTTCTTCGGTCGCCCGGGCACCGGGCGCGGGGCGGGTGCTTTCCCGCAGGTCAGGGTGGTGGGGCTGGCCGAGTGCGGCACCCACGCCGTGTTCGGCGCCGAGGTGGGTCCGCTGTCGGTCAGCGAGCAGACGCTGTCCCGGCGGCTGTTCGCCCGCCTGGAAGCGGGGATGCTGCTGCTGGCCGACCGGGGCTTCTACGGCTTCGAGCTGTGGCAGCAGGCTCGTGCCACCGGGGCGGACCTGCTGTGGCGGGTCCGCAAGAGCGCGAACCTGCCCGTCGTGCGGGCACTGCCGGACGGCTCCTACCTCAGCACCGTCCACGCCGAGCCCGACCGCCGCAGCCGCCGCAACCCGGTGACCGTCCGGGTCGTCGAGTACACCCTGGCCTCCACCGGCGAGGCCGTCGTCTACCGGCTGGTCACCACCCTCCTCGACCCGAAGGAGGCACCGGCCGCCGAGCTGGCCGCGCTCTACGTCCAGCGCTGGGAGATCGAGACCACGCTGGACGAGATCAAGACCCACCAGCGCGGTCCCAGGCTCGTCCTGCGCTCGAAGTACCCGTGGGGTGTCGAGCAGGAGGTCTACGGTCTCCTGCTCGTCCACCACGCCATCCGGCAGTTGATGCACCAGGCCGCCCTGAACGAGGGCCTGGACGTCGACCGGCTCTCGTTCACCCGCAGCCTGCGGGTCGTGCGCCGCCAGGTCCCCGCCCAGGCGGCGCTTTCCCCCCAGCACACTCGCCAGAGCGCTGACCCGCACCCTGGCCGAAATCACCGAACGGCTACTACCCCCGCGTCGTCAACGGACCTGCCCCCGCGTCATCAAACGCAAGATGTCCAACTGGCCCCTCAAACGGGCCCAGCACCGCAACTGGCCACCACCACAACCCGTAGCACCCACCATCACCCCGCGTAGCACCACTTAAAGTCACCGGCATTGCGCCTAGGGCGTGTCTGACAATTGGCGTCGCACGCCCGGCGGGAATTGTCAGACACGCCCTGGGGTCTACCCCTGGGACGTCCCGTCGGCCGGCGGCACCTTCGCCGGTTCCTTCACCTGTTCCCTCGCGGGCTCGTTCGCCGTCGCGTCGTTCGGCGCCGGCGGCTGCGGGGAGGCCCCGCCGGTGGGCTTGCCGCCGCCCGTCGGGGAGGCGCCGGCCGTCGGAGTCACGCTCGGGCCCGCCGAGGGCGAGGCCGTCCCCGCACCGGTGCTCGGCGTGCCGCCCGGCTCCCGGCTCGGCCGGGTGGTCGCCGGAGCCGAGGCCCCGCCGGACGGCACGGTGTCCTGCCCCTGCTTGCCGCCCGGCGACGGCCGGTCCGCCGGGGCGTCCTTCGGCGGGGCGGACTTGGGCGTCACCGAGCCGCCGAAGGACGTGCCGTTGCCGGAGCCGCCCTTGACCGTCGCCGACACCGGCTGCCCGGTGGCCAGTTCGAACGCCAGGATCGGCGTCATCGCCAGCACGAAGACCAGCCCGGACACCGCCGCGTACGTCTTCCAGCCCCACCGCCGACGCGCCCGGACGACCTGCGGTTCGTTCCACTCCGAGGTGATCACCGGCGGCTGCGTCCGCGTCCCGGACGGCTCGGCCTCCACCGGCACCTGGCGCAGGGTGTTGGCGGTCTGGTTCGGCCCCCGGTCCACCGCTTCGCGCAGCTGCTCGCCGGTCCGTTTGAAGATGTGCTGGAACACCGCGCCGCCGGTGGTCGCCCCGATGCTCACCACCGCGGCGCCCAGGATCGTGCCGTACACGCCCAGTTCGGAGGCCAACAGCGCACCCACCACCGTGGCCAGCGCACTCGCCGCGACCTGAGCCACACTCAGATCGATGCGCCTGCGCTCCTCCTTGGCCTTTCCGCCCTCCTCGACGGCGCTCCGCTCCGGCATCAACATCCCTCTGGTCCACGCGACTGTTCTTCGTACAAGAGACTCCATCTTGCCCAAAGAAGGACACAAGGGACGAAAATGCGGTTCTCGGCGCCCGGATTGTGTGAAGATGATCACCGTTCATCCGGCGGCGGTCCGCCATCGGGGGAGCGCGCTCTTGAGATTCCCGTGAATCGCGGGAGACTTGAGCGGCGAGCCGCCCCTCTGGATGCCACGAATGGAGTACTGTTCGTAAAGCCCGAGCCTTGGGTCGACTTGTCGACTACGTCTACACCGGTAGCTTGACGAGGAGCCACGGAGCGGGCACGCACGGCGACGCCCGTCCCGGATCGTCGCGTTCACTGCGCGTGCGAGGACGGCCGGGACACCCAGGCGCGACGTCGACGGATGGCGTGGCAAAAAGGCAACCGTGCCACAGCGGCGTGCACGGGCGTAAGCCCGACACGCCGGGGAACTCAGCAAGGTTGTGGCCAGTCGCGAGTGGGCAGGCCACACTCAGTACGGGAGCAGCGACGCAGGTGACGTCGGCAGGCACCACCCGGGAGGTAACCGTGCCCGAACTGCGGGTTGTGGCCGTCAGCAACGACGGCACACGGCTGGTGCTCAAGGCTGCCGACAGCACGGAGTACACCCTTCCCATCGACGAGCGGTTGCGCGCCGCCATCCGCGGCGACCGGCCGCGCCTCGGCCAGATCGAGATCGAGGTCGAGAGCCACCTGCGCCCCCGGGACATCCAGGCCCGGATACGAGCCGGTGCCTCCGCCGAGGAGGTCGCCCAGGCCGCCGGGATCTCCGTCGACCGCGTCCGCCGCTTCGAGGGCCCTGTGCTCGCCGAACGCGCCTTCATGGCCGAGCGCGCCCGCAAGACCGCCATCCGCCGCAACGGCGAGTCCCCCGGCCCCCAGCTCGGCGAGGCCGTGGCCGAGCGGCTCGCGCTGCGCGGCGCCGAGAAGGACACCGAGCGCTGGGACTCCTGGCGGCGCGACGACGGCACCTGGGAGGTCATCCTCTCCTACCGGGCCGACGGCGAGGGCCGCAGCGCCTCCTGGACGTACGACCCGCCCCGGCGCCTGGTCCAGCCCAACGACGACGAGGCCCGCGCGCTGATCGGCGAGAACGTCGAGCGCGAGGAGGAGTCGGTCTTCCCGTTCATCCCGCGGATCGCGCGGCTCCCCCAGGACCGGCCGCCCCGCCCGATGATCGACCGGCCCTCGGCCGACCGCATCATGTCGGCGCGCGAGGTCCGCGAGTCGCGGGAGGCCACGGCCGAGTCCCGGGACTCGCTGACCAGCCTGCTCGACGTGGTCCCGGCCTTCCGCGGCGACCTCGCCGTCGGCGCCCCCGCCCCGGTCGAGCCGGTGCCCGCCGAGATCTCCGAGGAGGGCGAGGAGTCCGCCGCGGCGGCCGCCGCCCCCGCGGTCGGCGCGGGCTCCGCCTACGCCGACATCCTGATGCCGCGCGCCGTCGCCCCGCACCGCGAGCGCCTGGTCGGCACCACCGACCGGCAGGCCGAGGCCGACGGCGTCCGGCCCGGGCGCCGGGCCACCGTGCCCAGCTGGGACGAGATCGTCTTCGGCAGCCGGCGCAAGAAGCAGGAGTAGCGAACGCCGTGCGCGGAAGGGGCGGGAGGCCGGGCCTCCCGCCCCTTCCGCGCACCCCGGCGATCAGCCCGGCTGTCCGGTGACCGCCACCGGCCGCGCCTCGTCGCTCGACCACTCGCTCCACGAGCCCGGGTACAGCACGGCCGGCAGTCCCGCCACCTCCAGCGCCAGGATCTGGTGCGCCGCCGTCACGCCCGAGCCGCAGTACACCGCCGTCTCCCGCTCCCCCGCGCCCAGCTCCCGGAACCGGGCAGCTAGCTCGGCGGCCGGCCGGAACCGGCCGTCCGGGCCCACGTTCCCGGCCGTCGGCGCCGAGACCGCGCCCGGGATGTGCCCGGCCCGCGGATCCACCGGCTCGGTCTCGCCCCGGTAGCGCTCCCCGGACCGGGCGTCCAGCAGCAGGCCGCCGCGCGCCCAGGCCGCGGCACCGTCCGCGTCCACCGTCGGCAGCTGCCCCGGCACCGGCTCGAAGTCGCCCTCCCCCGGCTCCGGTTGCTCGGCCGTCACCGGCAGCCCGGCCTCCCGCCAGGCCGCGAAGCCGCCGTCCAGCACCCGGACGTCCCGGTGCCCGGCCCAGCGCAGCAGCCACCAGGCCCGGGCCGCCGCCATCGAGGCGGCGCCGTCGTACACCACGACCGGGCGCCCGGCGCTCACCCCGAAGCGGCGCATCGCCGCGCCGAACTCCTCCGGGTCCGGCAACGGGTGGCGCCCGCCCCGGCCCGGGGCCCCGGGCGCGGCCGCGAGGTCCCGGTCCAGCTCGACGAAGTGGGCACCGGGCAGGTGACCGGCCCGGTACTCCTCGGCCGCGGTCGGGCCGCCCGGCGCGGCACCGACCAGCTGGTAGCGCACGTCCAGCAGCACCGGCGGCAGCTCGGAGGCCAGCGCCTCCCGCAGGCCTTCCGCGGAGATCAGCGGGGAACCGTCGTTGTAGGTGGTGGTCATGGCGGCCATTGTCGCGCAGCACGGCCCCGGAGGAAGGGCATCCGGCCCCACCGCGGTCCGACCGGCGGAAACCGACGGAATCCGTCGCGACACGCCCGAACCGCCGCTCTTTGTGGGGTCTTTGCCGGATTTCCCGCGCGGCCCGAGGGTTGGGCGCCCGCCAGGGTGGAAGCATCACCCTCGCGGCGCGAGGATTTCCGTGCGCCAACCACCCACGAGGAGGCCCGCATTGCCCGCGGTGGAACTCCGACTGGCCCAGGGCACGCCCTGCTGGGTCAGCCTGCTGACCGACGACCTGCCAGGCGCCCGCGCCTTCTACGGCGCCCTGCTCGGCTGGACGTACACGCCGGGGCCCGGCCAGCTCGGCGACTACGTCCGGGCCGAGCTCGACGGGGAGCCGGTGGCCGGCCTCGGCGTCTCCACCGCCACCGGCTTCCCGGTGCAGTGGACCACCTACTTCGCCGTGGACGACGCCGACCGCACCGCCCAGCTGGTCCGCGAGTGCGGCGGGACGGTCGCCGTCGGGCCCCTCCAGGCCGAGCGCGCCGGACGGATGGCCATCGCCGCCGACGTCTCCGGCGCGGTCTTCGGCCTCTGGCAGGGCGAGGAGCACCTCGGCCGGGAGGCCGGCCGCGAACCGGGCGCCCCGGCCTGGGCCGAACTGCTCACCCCCGACGCGGAGGGCGCGGCCGCCTTCTACTCCGCCGTGCTCGACCGCCCGGTCCGCTCCGCCGCGGACGAGACCGCGCTGCTGGTGCGGGGGCGGCCGGTCGCCGGCATCCGGCACCGCGCCGAACTGCGCGGCCACCCGCCGCGCTGGCGCACCCACTTCGTGGTCAGCGACGCCGCGCTGACCTCCCGGCACGCCGTCGAACTCGGCGGCCGGGTCCTGGTCGAACCGCACGACACCGCCCGCGGCCGCGCCGCCCGGCTCGCCGACCCGCAGGGCGGGCACTTCTCCGTCCTGGAGGTGCTGCCCTAGGCTCCGGAGGCCCGGCCCCGGGGCCCGGAGGGCGGCACTGAAACCCTGAGGTGCGGCCCCGGAGCCGACCGGGCCCTCAGGCCTGCTGCTCCTCGAAGGGCAGCACGTCCGGGGAGAGCACCGAGGCGCGCGCCGTCGCGGCGGTCATCCGGCGGCGGTGGTGGCGGCGGCACAGCACCTCGTAGCCCACCTCGTCCCGGGCCACCGAGATGTCGCCGATCACCACCTGGGCGCCCTCCACCACCATCACCCCGCCGACCGTCCGGGCGTTGTGGGTGGCCCGCGCGCCGCACCAGCACAGCGCCTCGACCTGGAGCACCTCGACCCGGTCGGCCAGCTCGATCAGCCGCTGCGAGCCGGGGAAAAGCCGGGTGCGGAAGTCGGTGGTGATGCCGAAGGTGTAGACGTCGATGTCCAGTTCGTCCACCACCCGGGCCAGCTGGTCGACCTGCTCGGCGGCGAAGAACTGGGCCTCGTCGCAGATCAGGTAGTCCACCCGGCCGCCGGCCGAGAGCCGGTGCACCACGTGCGCGTGGAAGTCGAAGTCGTCCGTCACCTCGACCGCGTCGGCGCGCAGCCCCAGCCGGCTGGAGATCGTCGCCGCGCCCGCCCGGTCGTTGCGGGTGAGGATCACGCCCTGCCGACCGCGCGCGGTGTGGTTGTGGTCCATCTGCAGCGCCAGCGTCGACTTGCCGCAGTCCATCGTGCCCGAGAAGAACACCAGTTCAGCCATGGGTGGAGCAAGGGCCTTTCACATCAGGGGAGTTCGGGCACAGAAGAGCCGAGCGAGCGGCTCAGCCGCGGGCTTCGAGCAACGGCACGAACTGCTCGACCGGGGTCATCGAACCGTGCAGACCGATCATCGCGGACTCGCCGGGCTCGTTGCGGGAGGCCACGATCGCGATGTCGTCGCGCGCCGCGGCGACGACGTCGCCGATCCGGGCGTACACCCGCTCGTCCACGGCCGGGCCGAACCAGCCCGCCGCGATCGCCTGGTCCCGGGTGGCCACCCACATCCGGTCGCCCAGCACCTCGCTCCAGACCGTGTGCACGTCGGCCGCGGCCCCCGGCACCGCGTACACGTGCCGGGCCCGGCCCTCGCCGCCGAGCAGCGCGACGCCGGCGCCCAGCTCCCAGTCCTCGTCGAAGTCGATCCGGTCCTCCGGAGCGACGTCGATCATGCCGTGGTCGGCCGTGACATACATCGCCGAGCGCGGCGGCAGCTGCGAGGCCAGCCGGCGGGCCAGCCGGTCCACCGCGTCCAGCGTCATCCGCCACTCGTCCGAGTCCACCCCGAAGCGGTGGCCCGCGCCGTCCAGCTCGCTGACGTAGGTGTACACCAGCGCCCGGTCGTGCTCGGCCAGCCAGGAGGCCGCCAGGTCCATCCGCTCCTCGCCGGTGGTGCGGCCGAGGAAGGTGCCGCCGGACAGCGCCACCCTGGTCAGCGGCGTCTGGGCGAACAGCGGGGAGGAGACCTGCGCGGTCGCCACCCCGGCCTGGTGGGCGCGCTCGAACACCGTCGGGTACGGCTGCCAGGCGTGCGGCTCCGTCGGCGGCTGCCAGCGCAGCTGGTTCATCAGGTACCCGGCGCCCGGCACCGCCACCGTGTACCCGGCCAGGCCGTGCAGGCCCGGCGGAGTGCCGGTGCCGACCGAGGCCAGCGAGGTCGCGGTGGTGGACGGGAAACCCGCGGTCAGCGGACGGCCGCTGCCGCCCATCGAACTGCCCACCAGCGAGGACAGGAACGGCGCGTACTCGGGGTGGCGCAGCAGCAGCTCCCAGCCCAGGCCGTCGACCAGGAACACCACCACCCGGTCCGCCGGGGCGATCGGGAGCGTCGCGGTGAACCCGGGGACGCCCAGTCCCGCCGCCACCGAGGGCAGCAGGTCGGACAGCGAGCCGCTGCCGTAGGGAGGCGCGGGGGCCGTGGCCGGGTCAAGGATCTCGAAGGCGTCGTAGCCGTCGGCAGGAACGAAGGACATGGAACCGGATTCGTAGCGGTGCGGTCGGTCGGAAGCGGCGGAGCTCAGACCCGTGGGCTGTTGCTGATCGTCGCGTCGGACAGCGCCCGGGCGAACACCAGCGCCTGGGCCACCGTCTCCGGGCCGTCACCGGCCTCGCTCACCCGCAGGGAGAGGTCGTCGGCCGTCGCCGAACCGGTGTAGCCGTGGTCGGCCTCGCAGTTCGGGTCCGAGCAGCCGGCCGGCTCCAGGTCCAGGCGCTGCACCGCGCCCCAGCCGATCGTCAGCACCACCTCGCGCGGCAGGGTGCCCGGGGTGTACGTCTCCGGGTTCGCCACCATCCGGCTGACCACGACCGAGCCGATCCGGTCCAGCCGGACGCTCTCCGTCGAGGTCGTCGCGAACGGCACCGCCGGGCTGCCCTCCGCCCCGGACTGCTCGTCGGTGTGGCTCACCACGAACCGGGTCGGGGTGAGCACCAGCACCGTCACGTGCCGGCGCACCTCGTTGGCGTCGAAAGTCGTCTCCTGGTGCACCAGGTAGGAGCTGATCGGCTCCGGGCCCACCGCGGACTCGACCGCCTCGGACACCAGGGCCGGGTAGTAGCCGCTGCGCTCGATCGCCGAGCGCAGGTCCTGAGTGGTGGTGGTACCGGTCTTCGCCATATCTCCATCCTGGCATGGTCCGCCGACGAAGCGGGCGGCGCGGCGCCGAGCTTCGGACAACAGCGCCCGGGCAGGGCGCAACCAAGGAAGGTTACAGCGTGCTCATGGCGCGCGGGCCCAGATCGCTGCGGACCGGCAGGGGTGCGACCCGGACCCGCGCCCCCAGGATCGCCAGTCCGTGCGGGGCCACGACCACCGGTTCGAGATCCACCGAGGCGATCTCCGGAACGTCGTCCACCAGTTGCGACACCCGCAGCAGCAGCTCCTCCAGCGCGTCGGTGTCCACCGCCTCGGCGCCGCGCCAGCCGAACAGCAGCGGCGCCGCCCGCACCTCCCGGATCAGCCCGGCGACGTCCTGGTCGGTGGCCGGAACCAGCCGGTGCGCCGTGTCGCCCAGCAGTTCGGCCGGTGCGCCGGCCAGCCCGAAGGACAGGATCGCGCCGACCGCCGGGTCCACCGTCGCGGCGATCACGGTGTCCACGCCGCGCGGCGCCATCCGCTGGACCACCAGTTCGGCCTGCGCGGCGCCGCCGAGCAGCGCGTCCAGCTCCCGGTGGGCACGGCGCAGGACCGCCTCGTCCGGCAGGTCCAGCCGGACGCTGCCCAGGTCGGGGCGGTGGCGCAGGTGCGGGGCGGTCGCCTTGAGGGCCACCGGGTAGCCGAGCGCGGTGGCCGCCTCGACGGCCGTCCGCTCGTCCGGCGCCGGCATCACCGGCGAGACGTCGATCCCGTAGCGGGCCAGCAGCTCCTGCGCCTCGGCCTCGGGCAGGGTGATCCGGGCGCCGCCGGGCTGGGTGCGCGCGGCGACCGCCGCCCGGGTGCTCAGCGCCGCCTCCACCAGCCGGCGGGCGCCGGGCTCGTCGATCCGGTCCAGCTCGGGGACGCGCGCCGTCTCCTCCGCCTCGGCCGTGCCGCGGCGCCACTGCGCGTAGTGCACGGCGTGGGTGAGGGCGTTCACGGCCCGCTCGGGCGCGGCGTACGCGGGGATGCCGCCGGGGCGCAGCCGGGCCGGCAGGTCGGTCAGTGCCAGGTGGGTGAGCAGCAGCGGCTTGCCCAGCTCCCGGGCGCGGAGACCGGCGTCGAGCAGGGCGGCGGCCATCTCCGGGTCGTCCGAGCCCATCGCGGGGTCGTCCTCACCCGTCAGCCGGCCGCCCATGAAGGCGTGGGCGGAGGTGCCGATCGGCGGGATCGCGACGGCGATCACCGCGTCCACGGCCGGGTCGGAGAGCGCCACGTCCAGGGCGATCCGGAAGTTCTCTCCGGTCGCGGCGGTGGTGAGGTCGACGGGTGTGCACGGGCGCAGGCCGGCGCTCAGCAGGGCGTCGTAGGTGAGCAGGCCGAGCGAGTCGGAGTTGCCGACCACGGCCACCCGGTTCCCCGGTGGCAGCGGCTGTTGGGCCAGCAGCTCACCGGTGTCGTACAGCTCGGTGATGGTCGACACCCGGGTGACGCCCGCCTGTTCGAACAGCGCGTCCACGGTGGCGTCGCGCAGGCCGGTGGCGGTGGCGGGGACGGCGTGGCCGGGCGGCAGGCTGCCGGTGTGCCGGGCGCCCTTGACGACCACGACCGGCTTGACGGCGGCCAGCCGGCGGGCGATCCGGGTGAACTTGCGCGGGTTGCCGAAGGACTCCAGGTACAGCAGCACCACCTGGGTCGCCTCGTCCTCCGCCCAGTACTGGAGGAAGTCGTTCCCGGAGACGTCCGAGCGGTTGCCGACCGAGGCGAACGAGGAGACGCCGAGGCCCCGCTTGTGGGCGGACTCCAGCAGGGCCACGCCGATCGCGCCGGACTGGCAGAAGATCCCGAAGCCGCCGCGGCCGGGCAGCCGCGGGGCGAGCGAGGCGTTCAGCGGGCGCTGCGGGTCGGTGTTGATCAGGCCGAAGGCGTTCGGGCCGATCACCCGCATGCCGGCCGCGCGGGCCTGGCGGACCAGGGCGCGCTGCCGGTCCCGGCCCTCCGGACCGGTCTCCGCGTAACCGGCGGTGACCACCACCAGGCCCTGCACCCCGTGGGCGCCGCACTCGGCGACGGCGGCCGGGACGGCGCCCTCGGGGACGGCGATCACCGCGAGGTCCACCGGTCCGGGAATGTCCAGAATCGAACGGTGGACCGGGACGCCGTCCAGCTCGGTGCCGGGCGCGGCGTTGCGGTTCACCGCGTACACCGGGCGGTCGTCCCGGGCGTCGTCCCCCAGCAGGTCGCGCAGGATGGCCCGGCCGACGGTCTGCGGGGTGCGGGAGACCCCGATCACCGCCACCGAGCGCGGGGTCAGCAGCCGTTGCACCGAGCGCGCCTCGGCGCGGTGCTCGCGGGCGCGCATCACGGCGAGCGAGCGGTCGGTCTGTTCGAGGTCGAACTCCAGGTGCACCACGCCGTCGGCGAAGCTGCGGCGCTGGGTGTAGCCGGCGTCGGTGAAGACCTTCACCATCTTGCGGTTCTCCGGCAGCACCTCGGCCTGGAAGCGGCGGATGCCGCGCTCCTGCGCGACCGCCGCGATGTGCTCCAGCAGGGCGGAGGCCACGCCGCGGCCCTGGTGGGCGTCCTGCACCAGGAAGGCGACCTCGGCCTCGGTGCCGGTTTCGGAAGGGCGGCCCTCGGCGTCGATCCGGTCGTAGCGGACGGTGGCGATGAAGCGGTCCCGGACCACCACCGCGAGGCCGACCCGGTTCACGAAGTCGTGGTGGGTGAAGCGGCGGACGTCCCTGTCGGAGAGCCGCGGGTAGGGGGCGAAGAACCGGAAGTACTTGGACTGGTCCGACACCTGCTCGTAGAACTCCACGAGCCGTCCGGCGTCGGCGGGCGTGATCGGCCGGATCCGGGCCGTACCTCCGTCACGCAGCAGGATGTCCGCTTCCCAGTGCTGCGGATAGTCGGGTTGCTCGGGGCTCGCCACCGCGGGGTCTTCCACATTCGTCAGGTTATCCGGCGGCGAGCCGAATGGCGTCTGCCGCGTGCTCACGGCAGGGTGGACAGGGCGATCGACCGGGGTTTATGCCCCGAAAAGAAACAATCACAAGTCCTGAACGCGGCGGTTCCCAGGGGTCGCCTGCGTGCAACACTGGTCTAGACAACATGGCCGCTTCCCCCGCTCCCCCTGAGCACGGCCGTGACCAGCTTCACCGGAAAGGCACGTCTCATGGCTGAGCGCCGCGTCACCATCGGTTGGGCCGAGGGCCTGCACGCCCGTCCCGCCTCCGTCTTCGTCCGGGCCGTCACGGCCACCGGCGTGCCGATCACCATCGCCAAGCCGGGCGGCAACCCGGTCAACGCCGCCTCCATGCTCGGCCTCCTCGGCCTGGGCGCCCAGGGCGGCGACGAGGTCATCCTCGCCTCCGACGCCGAGAACGCCGACGACGCCCTCGACCGCCTGGCCAAGCTCGTCTCCGAGGGCCTCGACGAGCTCCCCGCCGCCGTCTGACGCCTCGCAGCCACCCGATCGGGGTGCCGCCGGATCTCCGGCGGCACCCCGATCGGTTTTCCGGCCGCGCCCGGGCACGGCCGGCCCGGTCAGCCCTTGACGCAGACGACTCAGCCCTTGACGCAGACGACCTGCTTGAGGTGCGCGACCACCTCGACGAGGTCCTTCTGCTGCTCGATGACCTTCTCGATGTTCTTGTAGGCGCCCGGGATCTCGTCCACCACGCCGCCGTCCTTGCGGCACTCCACGCCCTTGGTCTGCTCGACCAGGTCCTGGGTGGTGAAGCGCTTCTTCGCGGCGTTGCGGCTCATCTTGCGGCCGGCCCCGTGCGAGGCGGAGTTGAACGACGCCGCGTTGCCCAGGCCGCGGACGATGTAGGAACCCGTCCCCATCGACCCGGGGATGATCCCGAGGTCCCCGGAGCCGGCCCGGATCGCGCCCTTGCGCGTCACCAGCACGTCGACACCGTCGTACCGCTCCTCCGCCACGTAGTTGTGGTGGCAGCTGATGACCTCGTCGAAGGTGACCTCCGCCTTGGTGAACTCCCGCCGGACGACGCCCTGGAAGAGCGCCATCATCACCGCGCGGTTGTTCTTGGCGTACTCCTGCGCCCAGAAGAGGTCCTGGCGGTAGGCCGCCATCTCCGGGGTCTTCGCCAGGAAGACGGCCAAGTCCTGGTCTATCAGGCCCTGGTTGTGCGGCAGTGAGCGGGCGATGCCCATGTGGTGCTCCGCCAGCTCCTTGCCGATGTTGCGGGAGCCGGAGTGCAGCATCAACCAGACCGCGCCGGTCGTATCAATGCACAGTTCTATGAAGTGATTTCCTCCGCCGAGCGTGGCCATCTGCTGCATCGCCCGCTCGCGGCGCCACTTGACGTCCTCCGCGATGCCGTCGAAGCGCTGCCAGAAGTCGTCCCAACCCGCCGCCCGGAAGCCGTACAGCCCGGCCGGGTCGACCGGGTCGGTGTGCAGGCCGCGGCCGACCGGGATCGCCCGCTCGATCTCGCGGCGCAGGCCGGAGAGGTCGTCCGGGAGGTCCTCGGCGGTGAGCGAGGTCTTCACCGCGCTCATCCCGCAGCCGATGTCGACGCCGACCGCCGCCGGGCAGACGGCGTCCTTCATGGCGATGACGGAGCCGACGGTGGCGCCCTTGCCCAGGTGGACGTCGGGCATCACGGCGAGGCCGTGCAGCCACGGCAGGGAACTGATGTTGCGCAGCTGCTGGAGGGCCTGGCCCTCGACCGTCGCGGGGTCGGTCCACATCCGGATCGGCACCCGGACGCCGGGCACCTCGGTGTACGTCATGGTCGATCGACCTCCAGAGGTCGGGAAGTTCACGTGAGGAAGCTGCCGCGCGAGGAATCCCGGCGCGGCTCGGGGAAGTTCAGGAGGAAGCGCTCAGGCGCTCAGGCGCCCGGGGCGACGGCACAGGGGGAATACGGCCTTGGGGAGCGTCGTCGTATGAATCGCTCGACCCGCATGGTGACCGCCTCCCTTCCCTCGTCGCAGTTCGCACGTACCGTGCGCCGGGGAACATCTATCCATGGAACGCGTACGGCCCGCAACGGATTTAACAACGCGTCCGGCCCGGCGGAGCGGGTGCTCCACCGGGCCGGACGGACCCTCGGCAGGCGTCAGCCGACGACGGTGACCTCGCCGATGCCGAGCGCCCGCACGTCGTCCCCGATCACGGCGGCGTCACCGACCAGGACGGCGACCAGGCGGTCCGGCGGGAAGGCCGCGACGACCGCTGCGGTGGCCGCGGCGGTGGGCAGTTCGGCGAGCTGCCGGTAGACCTCGGCCTGGTAGTCGTCCGGCAGGTACTGCTCGACCTGGTCCGCCAGGGTGCCGGCGACCGAACCCGCGGTCTCGTACTTCAGCGGGGCGACGCCGACCAGGAACTGCACGGCCTCGTCGCGCTCGGCGTCGGTGAGGCCCTCGGCGGCGAGGGTGCGCAGGATGGTCCAGGTGTCGGCCAGCGCGGGGGCGGTGGAGGCGGTGTCCACCGAGCCGCTGATGGCGAGCATCGCCCGTCCGCTGCCGTCGGCGGCCGAGCGCAGCGGCTGCGCGAAGGCCCGCACGCCGTAGGTGTAGCCCTTCTCCTCGCGCAGGACGCGGTCGAGGCGGGAGGTGAGGGTGCCGCCGAGGCAGTAGGTGCCGAGGATCTGGGCGGCCCAGAGCGGGTCGTGGCGGTCGGGCCCGATCCGGCCGATCAGCAGCTGGGTCTGGACGGAGCCGGGGCGGTCCACGATGACGACGCGGCCGCGGTCGTCGCCGGTGACCGGCGCGTGGACGGACGGCTCGGCCGCCGTCCCGGTCCAGGCGCCGAGCGTGCTCTCCAGCAGCGCGGGCAGGTCGACGCCGGTGAGGTCGCCGACCACCACCACGGTGCTGGTCGCGGGACGCACGTGGGCGTCGTAGAAGGCCTTGACGGCCGCGCGGTCGATCGACTTGACGGTGTCGGCGGTGCCGGCGCGCGGCCGGGAGAGCCGGTCGGCGGCGTCGAAGAGCTCGGCGTACAGGGCCTTGGCGGCGCGCCGGGCGGGGTTGGCCTGCTCGTGGACGATCTCGTCCAGCCGGTTGGCGACCAGGCGCTCGATCTCCGCCTCGGGCAGGGCGGGAGCGCGCAGGGCGTCCGCGAGCAGGGCCAGACCGCGCTGGAGCCGGGAGGCGGGGACCTCCAGGGAGATCCGGATGCACGGGTGGTCGGCGTGGGCGTCGAGGGTCGCGCCGGCCCGCTCCAGCTCCGCGGCGAACTCCTCGGCGCTGAGGGTGTCGGTACCCTCGCTGAAGGCCCGGGCGAGGATGCCGGCGATGCCGTCGAGGCCCTCCGGCTCGGCGGCGAGCGGGGCGTCGAGCAGGACCTCGACGGCGACCAGCTGCTGGCCGGGCCGGTGGCAGTGCAGCACGGTGACGCCGTTGCCGAGGGCGGCCCGCTCGGGGGCGGGGAAGTCCCACGGGCTGGGCGTGCCCGGCCGGGGCTGCGGGTGGAAGGTCATGGCGGGGACGTAGTCGGTGCTCATACGGCGGCACCCTCCTCTTCGGAAGCGGCGTCGGAGTCGGCGTCGGTCTCGGCGGCGGCGGTCGGCTCGTAGGCGAGGACGGCCCGGTTGTCGGGGTGGATCCGGGCCTTGGCGACGGCCTGGACCTCCTCGGCGGTCACGTCGAGGACCTTGGGGAGGGCGTCGTTGAGCAGCTTGGGGTCGCCGAACAGGACGGCGTAGCGGCACAGTTCGTCGGCCCGGCCGGCGACGGTGGTGAGCCGGTCGAGCCACTCACGCTCGATCTGGGCCTGCGCGCGTTCGAGCTCCTCGGCGGTGGGGCCCTCGGCGGCGAAGCGGGCGAGCTCCTCGTCGACGGCGGTGCCGATCTGCTCGATGGTGGCGTCACCGGAGGTCTTCACGTCGAGCCAGCCCAGGCTGGGGGCGCCGGCCAGCCGCAGCAGGCCGAAGCCGGCGGCGACGGCGGTGCGGTCGCGGCGCACCAGCCGGTTGTAGAGACGGCTGGACTCTCCGCTGCCGAGGATGGTGAGCGCGAGGTCGGCGGCGTCGGCCTCGCGGGTGCCGTCGTGCGGCAGGCGGTAGGCCGCCATCAGGGCGCGGGAGGGGACGTCCTCGTGGATCTCCTCGCGGATCTCCCGGCCGATGGTCTCGGGGAGTTCGCCCGAGCGCGGGGGCTGCTTGCCGTCGTGCGCCGGGATGGAGCCGAAGTACTTCTCGACCCAGGCGACGGTCTGCTCGGGGTCGATGTCGCCGACGATGGAGAGGACGGCGTTGTTGGGCGCGTAGTACGTCCGGAAGAACGTGCGGGCGTCCTCCAGGGTGGCCGCGTCGAGGTCGGCCATCGACCCGATCGGGGTGTGGTGGTACGGGTGGCCGTCGGGGAACGACAGGGCCGTGAGCTTCTCGAAGGCGGTGCCGTACGGGACGTTGTCGTAGCGCTGGCGGCGCTCGTTCTTGACGACGTCGCGCTGGTTCTCCATGGACGTCTCGTCGAGCGCGGAGAGCAGCGAGCCCATCCGGTCGGCCTCCAGCCAGAGGGCGAGCTCCAGCTGGTGGGCGGGCATGGTCTCGAAGTAGTTGGTGCGCTCGAAGCTGGTGGTGCCGTTGAGCGAGCCGCCGGCGCCCTGGACGAGCTCGAAGTGCCCGTTGTTGGAGACGTTGGCCGAGCCCTGGAACATCAGGTGCTCGAAGAGGTGGGCGAGGCCGGTGCGGCCCTTGACCTCGTGCCGGGAGCCCACGTCGTACCAGAGGCAGACGGCGGCGACCGGGGTCAGGTGGTCCTCGGAGAGGACGACACGCAGGCCGTTGGCCAGGCGGTGCTCGGTGATGGCGATGCCTCGGCTGGAGGCGGGGGCCGGGTTGGCCATGCGCTCGGGTCCTTCCCGTCGTCGATGTCGGGGTTCGTGTGGCGTCCCCCATTGTGGTGCAACGTCCGGGAGCCGCGTTCGTGTCCGCGCGGACGGGGGCGTTCGCCAGGGGCGGAAGAGGGCCGCTGACCGGGACTGTCGGCGCGAGGGTCCACAATGGGGGCGCCGCGCCCTGTCGACGGCGCCCGGTTGACGGGTCCGGTGGCAGGAGGGCGCGGAGACGGCCGACGACCGCCCCCGGCGGTTCGGCGTCCGACCGAGACACAGCCAGCGACACGTAAGGGAGCCCCGCCGCGATGGCCCGCCGCAGTTCGCAGACCCCGCCGCCCGGAGACTTCGAGGAGCGGATCCTCGACGTCGACGTCGTGGACGAGATGCAGGGCTCCTTCCTGGAGTACGCCTACTCGGTGATCTACTCGCGTGCGCTGCCCGACGCACGGGACGGCCTGAAGCCGGTGCACCGCCGGATCCTGTACCAGGCCAACGAGATGGGCCTGCGCCCGGAGCGCGCGCACGTCAAGTGCGCCCGCGTGGTGGGCGAGGTGATGGGCCGGCTGCACCCGCACGGCGACGCGTCCATCTACGACTCGGTCGTGCGCATGGCGCAGCCGTTCTCGATGCGGCTGCCGCTGATCGACGGGCACGGCAACTTCGGTTCGCTGGGCAACGACGACCCGCCGGCCGCGATGCGCTACACCGAGTCGCGGCTGACGGCCGCCTCGATGGCGATGGTGGAGTCGATCCACGAGGACACCGTCGACTTCGGCCCCAACTACGACGGCAGCGAGCAGGAGCCGCTGGCGCTGCCGGCCGCGTTCCCGAACCTGCTGGTGAACGGCGCGACGGGCATCGCGGTGGGCATGGCGACGAACATGCCGCCGCACAACCTGTCCGAGGTGGTGGCCGCGGCCCGGCACCTGATCAAGCACCCCAACGCGGACCTGGACACGCTGATGCGGTTCGTGCCCGGTCCGGACCTGCCGACCGGCGGGCGGATCGTGGGCCTGTCGGGCATCCGGGACGCGTACGAGTCCGGCCGCGGCACGTTCAAGATCCGGGCGACCACGACGGTGGAGGCGGTGACGGCCCGCCGCAAGGGCATCGTGGTCACCGAGCTGCCGTACAACGTCGGCCCGGAGAAGGTCATCTCGAAGATCAAGGACCTGGTCAACGCGAAGAAGCTCCAGGGCATCGCGGACGTCAAGGACCTGACCGACCGCGAGCACGGGCTGCGCCTGGTCATCGAGGTGAAGAACGGCTTCGTGCCGGAGGCGCTGCTGGAGCAGCTGTACAAGCTGACGCCGATGGAGGAGACCTTCGGCATCAACAACGTGGCGCTCGTGGACGGGCAGCCGCTGACACTGGGGCTCAAGGAGCTGCTGGAGGTCTACGTCGACCACCGCTTCACCGTGGTGCGCCGGCGCAGCGACTTCCGCCGCCGCAAGCGCGAGGAGCGCCTGCACCTCGTCGAGGGCCTGCTGGTGGCCCTGCTCGACATCGACGAGGTCATCGCGATCATCCGGTCGAGTGACAACGCGCAGCAGGCGAAGGAACGCCTGATGGAGCACTTCTCGCTGTCGGAGACGCAGACCGCGTACATCCTGGACACCCCGCTGCGGCGGCTGACCCGCTTCGACCGGGTGGAGCTGGAGCAGGAGAAGGAGAAGCTGACCTCGGAGATCGCGGACCTGACCGAGATCCTGGAGTCGGACACCAAGCTGCGCAGCGTCGTGTCCTCCGAACTGGGCGCGGTGTCCAAGCAGTTCGGCACCGAGCGGCGCACGGTGCTGCTGGAGGCCGGCGCGGTGCCCTCGGCGGCGCTGTCGGTGCCCCTGGAGGTCGCGGACGACCCGTGCCGGGTGCTGCTGTCCTCGACGGGGCTGCTGGCGCGGACGGCGGACGGCGAACCGTTCGAGGTGTCCGACAAGCGAGCGAAGCACGACGTGATCGTGTCGGCGGTGCACGCGACGGCCCGGGCGGACGTGGGCGTGGTGACGTCCGCGGGCCGGGTGCTGCGACTGCCGGTGATCGACCTGCCGGCACTGCCGCCGACGCCGTCGCCGACGCTCGCGGGCGGGGCCGCCGTGGGCGAGTTCCTGCGGCTGGAGGACGGGGAGCGGGTCCTGGCGCTGACCACCCTGGACGAGTCCTCGCCGGGCCTGGCGCTGGGCACCGTGCAGGGCGTGGTGAAGCGGGTGGTGCCGGAGTGGCCCGCGAACAAGGACGAGTTCGAGGTGATCGCCCTCAAGGAGGGTGACGAGCTGGTGGGCGCGGTCGAACTGCGCACCGGCGAGGAGGACCTGGTCTTCGTCACCTCGGACGCCCAGCTGCTGCGCTACCCGGCGGGCCAGGTCCGCCCGCAGGGCCGCCCGGCGGGCGGCATGGCGGGCATCAAGCTGTCGGACGGCGCGCGGGTGCTGTCCTTCACCGCGGTGGACCCGGCGGCCGACGCGGTGGTGGTCTCGGTGGCCACGGCCTCCGGCACGCTGTCCGGCGGCGAGCAGACCTCCTGGAAGGTCACCCCGTTCGAGCAGTACCCGCGCAAGGGCCGCGCCACCGGCGGCGTGCGCTGCCAGCGCTTCCTGCGCGGCGAGGACGCCCTGGTCTTCGCCTGGGTCGGCGCCGCCCCGGCCCGCGCCGCCACCGCCAAGGGCGCCCCGGTCGACCTGCCCGAGCGCGACCCGCGCCGCGACGGCTCCGGCACCCCGGTCACCACCCCGCTCGCGGTGGTCGCCGGCCCGGCGTAACGGCTCCCGCCTGAGCGGAGGGGCACCGGACACCGTCCGGTGCCCCTCCGCTTTTTCGTGCCCGTCCGACCGGGAATGCGGAGGAGCGATCCCCAATTCCCGGGCACCGCCGGAACTTTGCCCACCCATGGGTTAGGTTCACCGAACAGGTGCTCCAACGCGGCATCACCATCCTTGGGGGGACGGGGAGTTGGACGATCAATTCAAGATCGACATGGACCGGATGAGAACGGTGTCCAAACAGCTCGACGAATGCGGCACCCGCATGGGGGCGGTTGCCGAGAGCCTCGAGAACCTCGGCAAGGGCAAACAGCTGGGCACCGCACGGCTCGACGCGGCGTGCAAGGGCTTCGAGGACCACTGGCACGGCGGCATCGGCCGGATGGCCAAGCTCGCCCACGGCCTGCGCGAGGGCCTGGACGCAACGCTCAAGAACTACGGGGAGAACGAGCAGGGCACCGCCAAGGGATTCGGCGCGACCTGAGCCGACCAGCAGGGGACTGACTTTCCACCATGAGTGACAGGAACTGGCCGGGCCTCGGCTTCTGCCCGGCCCCGGGGGACCTCCCGGCCATCGCCAAGATGTACACGGACGTCGACGCCGTCGCCCGCGAACTGGAGGAACTGCGGCACGCCCTCGCCGACCTCGGCTCCGAGGGCAGCGCCTGGCAGGGCGAAGCCGCCCGCAACTTCGCCGGCAAGCTCGGCGAACTGCCCAAGTACCTCACCCAGGGCCACGAATCGATGGCCGCCTGCTCCCGGGCCCTCAAGGCCTGGCACACCCAGCTCACCGGGCTGCTCGCCTCCGGCCGGACGATGGAGGCCCAGGCCGTCGAACTCCGCTCCCGACTGAGCGACATGAACGTCCAGTGCGACGCCGCGGGCAAGTCCCTCGACGCCTCCGCGCAGTCCACCGACACGGCGGCCCAGGCGAAGGCCAAGGCCGACTTCGAGGCCAAACTCCAGGCCCAGCAGCAACTCGTGCACCAGCTGGACGAACTGGTCGCGAACGGCCACAAACAGCTGGCGGACCACAAGACCAAGGCCGAGGCGGCCGCCAGGGCCATCATGGAGGCCTCCCGGCACCACCCGCCGGACCCGAGCTTCCTCAAGCGGATGCTGGACAAGGTGGAGCACGCGTGGCAGAAGTCGGTGGACTTCCTGGTCGAGCATGCGGACGACCTGTCCAAGATCTCGGCCGGGCTGGCGATCGCGGCACTGGTGGTCCCCGGGATCGGCCCGGTGCTGGGTGCCGCAGCCGTGCTGACCAGCGCTGCCGCGGTGGCCGGACACTGGGTCGGCAAGAACCGCGGTATGGACATTTCCTGGGCGAAAATCGGACTGGACGGGCTCGGCGTGATCCCCGGTTGGGGCGCCATCAAGGGCTTCGCCACCGCCGGCAAATCGATCACGAAGGTCCAGGGCGTCGGAGTCGTCAACAAGGTCATCAAGGCGCCGATCAGGAACCTCAAGACCTCAGTGGCGGCCGAAGGGGCCGGTGCCGCCGAACGCACCTCGGCCGCCGGTGCGGGCCTGCTGGAGAAGACCGCGAATCCCATATCGACCAACGCCATCGTCGGCGGGCTCAAGAAGGCGGCGGGCATCGAGGTGGATCCCCGCGTGGTGACGATCACGAACAAGGCAGGCGGGATCGCCAACGGCTTCTACCAGGACGAGCAGAAGGAGAAGGCCCGGGAGTCACACATCGAGGCCCCGGGACCGCTTCCGAAGACCCTGTACCGACCGGCGCCCGCGCCGTTCCTGAACGCCGTCGGCTGAGAGGAGAGACCCATGGCCAAGGACCTTCATGTGACCCTCCCCGTCTCGGGCGGTCAGCTCGCCGCCATGCCCGAGGTGGCCGAGGCGGCACGGCGGGCCGAGACACTTTACGGCGTCACGCTGCTGAACGACGACGTGGCCCGCAACGTGGTGATCAAGCACATGCGGAAGCAGGGGCAGCAGGACTGGCACGGCGAGGCTGCCGCCCTCCTCGTCATCGGTGGAATCGTGGTCTCCCTGGTCACCGGCAACTGGGCAGCAGCGATTCTCGGGGTTCCGACCGGAATCGCATTGTGGTTGCGGGGCATGAACCACAGCTCGGTGAAGAACAGCGCCTCCGTACACTTCACCGCGTACATCGGTCTGCTGACCCAGGCCCGGCGTGCCGGGCTGAGGTTCCAGATTCCCACCGAGTGGGGAGCCGACGCTGATCGGGCTTCGTGGGAGCAGGGCGCTGCGGCCGCTCCGCAAACACCAGCCGCCCCTGCCTCGTACCCCTCCGCTGCACCCCCGCCCACCGCTCCCACACAGCCCGGCTCGTGGTGGCCGACAGACGCCGTCATCGACCCGAAGCTTCCGGTGCTGCCGACCGCCGCACTCACGCGCCACTGGGCACTGGCCGGCCGGGCACATGAGATCGGCGCTCCGTACGGCCTTGACTTCCTCAACGAGGAGGCCGTCCGGGGACTGCTCACCACCCTGCGGCGCTGCCGTCACTGGCACCTCGCGTGGAGGTCGGTCTCGATCCTGGCTCTGATCACGGCCGTGACCGTCTTCTCCATCGGCCACGATCCCTCTCACATCGAGCGCGCCCAACAGTTCCAATCGGCCGCCATCGGACTGATGGCCATCGCTGTGTGCGCGGCCCTGCCGGCTCTGAAGTCGTACCGGACCTGGCACCGTTCCGGAATGCACGACCGCGCCAACGCCTACCTCGACCTGCTCATCGAAGCCCGCGCGTACGGAGTCCCGGTCCCCGTCCCGCCGTCCTGGCTGGACGTCCGCAACCGGATCCGCAAGCCGTCATGACCTCCGGAGAAGGCCCGATGTCCGGCATCCCGACGGCCTCCGCAGACGCCCGGCTCCAGATCCGCTTCGTCGTCCCGCCCGCCTTTCACGAGATCCCGGTGCTGGGCACCGCCGACGAGGTGGCCGAGGAGCTCTGGGAGCTGGTCTGCGAGGTGCTGGCCTCCCGGTCCGAGGAGCCGCGGCTGCGCTGGGCGGTGGCGCTGGCCGAGCTGATCCCGTCGATGGCCGAGGCCGGGGTGATCCACGCCGGGATGTGTCTGGTGGACGTGGACGGACGTCCGAGCACGGCCACGATCACGGCCACGGTGTGCCCCCTGGTCGGTACGGACTACCCGGGTGCCGTCGACTTCCTGCTCACCCGGCTGGCCCGGTCCCGTCCGGAGGCGGAGGTGACGGCGGTCGAGCTGCCCGCCGGGCGGGCGGTCGCGGTGATCGACGCCGTGGCGACCGCGCTGGAGGACGGGACGGCCCCGTTGGACGGCCTGTCGCTGTCGCTCGTCGACGGGGTGCTGACCACTTCGGTGATCCAGGTGCACCTGCCGCTGCCGAACGAGGTCGAGTTGCTCTCGCTGGAGCTGAGCACTCCCTGCCCGGAGGACTGGGAGCTGTACTCGGAGCTGTTCGCGGACGTCGTCCGCAGCATCCACCTGGAGTTCGCCGACCTCCCGACCCTCTCCGCGCCGATGTACGACACGGTGGACGAGGAGATGGCCCAACGGGTGAAGGCCGCGTTCGGATGATCGGGTGGGGTGATCGGCCGAGGGTAGCCTTGCCGGGGTGAGCACTTGTGCGACCGTGTCGCGTGAACTTTCGGAGCCGCTGACCGCGACGGCCGCGGTGGCGGCCACCTGGCTGCTGGTGGAGCAGAACGGGCCGTGGGGCGCGAAGGCGCTGGGCGAGAGCCATCTGGACGCGGAGGTCGGGCGGGCGCTGGAGGCGGCCGTGGCCGGGACGGGCGTACGCGTGGCGCTGATCAGGCGGCCCGGGCGGCACGCCGACTGTCTGCCGACCGCGCGCCACGAGGTGCTGGTGGCGCACACGGTGCCGGCCCGCGGCTGGGTGCGCCGGGCGGCGGTGGCGGATCCGGCGGAGCTGCTGGGGCTGGACTTCGGGGCGCTGGGCGCCGGTGACCACACCGGTTTCGGGGCGGAGCACGTCGGCGGCCCGGTGGCCCTGGTGTGCACCAACGGCCGGCGGGACCGCTGCTGCGCGTTGCTGGGCCGCCCGCTCGCCGCGGAGCTGGCGGCGGCCGGGCACAGCGAGGTGTGGGAGGTGACCCACCTGGGCGGGCACCGCTTCTCCCCCACGATGCTGGTGCTGCCGTACGGCTACGCGTACGGGCGGCTGACGCCGGAGACCGCCAAGGAGGTGCTGGCGGCGACGGCGGCCGGGCACACGGTGCCGGAGTGGTCGCGCGGCTGCTCCGGCTGGGAGCGGCCGGGGCAGGCGGCCGAGCACGCGGTGCGGCTGGCCACCGGCGAGACCGGGGTGGACGTGCTGACGCTCGTCCAGCGGCCGGACGGCGAGGGCCGCTGGCTGGTGACGGTGCTGCACCGGGACGGGCGGTCCTGGGAGGTGGACGTGATCGAGTCGGTGAGCGAGCCGGCCCGTCCGGAGAGCTGCGGCAAGGCGGCGGGGACGCCGTCGCGGATGGACGTGCTGTCGGTCCGGGGGCTCTGAACCCGCGGGCCGGGGACGGCGGCCCCGCGCCCGTGGGGGTGGGCGCGGGACCGTCGGCGCGCGGGGCCGCTCAGCCCGCGGCCTTGGCGACGAACTCCGTGGTGTACGTCTTCGCCAGGTCGATCGACCCCTCCTTGCCCTTCACGTCCGGGTGGAAGGCTGCGAGCACCGAGAGCACGGTCTTCGGCCCGTCGGCCGGCATCACGCCGTCCGTGGTGAACATCGGCAGGGTCGCCTTGATCGCCGCCGCGTACTGCTCGGCGCCGCCCTGCGCGTAGTCGGCGGGCATCTTCGCGGCGATCTCCTCGGGGCTGTGGGTGGACATCCACTTCAGGGTCTTCACGAAGGCGTCGGCGAGCTTCTGGGTGGTGTCCCGGTTCTTCTCCACCCAGTCGGTGTTCATGTACAGCGACGAGGACGGGTACAGCCCGCCGAGCGCCGCGCGCGAGCCCTCGGGGGTGCGCATGTCGTAGAGGACCTTGCCGAGGCCCTTGTCCAGGACGGCGGCGACGGTCGGGTCGGTGGTCATCCCGGCGTCGATGCTGCCCTGCTGGAGCGCGGCGATGAAGGTCTGACCGGCGCCGACCGCGATCGGGCTGAACTCGCTGACGGCGGTGCCGTTCTTGACCGCGAGGTACTTGGTGAGGAAGTCGGTCGAGGAGCCGATGCTGGTGACGCCGAGCTTCTTCCCCTTGAAGTCGGCGCCGGACGCGATCGCGTCGGCCTGCTTGGTGGAGACCACCTCGACCTCCCCGGGCGCCTGGGCGAACTGCACCACGGATTCGACCTTCTTGCCCTTGGCCTGGAGGTCGATGGTGTGGTCGTAGAAGCCGACGGCGCCCTGGACGTCGCCGGCGAGCAGCGCGGTGGTGGCGTTGACGCCGGCCGGCTCGGTCATCAGCTCGACGTTGACGCCGGACTCGGCGAAGTAGCCGAGCCGCTGGGTGAGCATCGCGGGCAGGTAGATGACCTTGTCCAGACCGCCGACCATGATCTTGACCTTGGGCCCGTCGACCTGCTGCCCGGCGGGGGCGGCCACCGCGCCGTGGCCGGCGGTGGCGGCGTCGTTGGCACAAGCGGAGAGCGGGAGGAGCAGGACGGCGGCGAGGGCGGCCGCGGCTGTTCTGCGCATGGGTGGGGGCCTCTCTTCTCGGTACTGGCGGGGGGGGAGTTCAGCGGCCGTCGCCCGCGTCGGCGGGCTTCCAGCGGAACAGCTTCTTCTCGGCGAAGGTCAGCAGCCCCTCGGTGAGCAGCGCGACGACGGCGAGGATGGTCATGGCCGCGTACACGCCGGCCGCGTTGAACGTGCCCTGGGCTGCCGCGACGAGCAGGCCGAGGCCCTTGGTGGCGCCGATGTACTCGCCGACGATGGCGCCGATCAACGCGAAGCCGAAGCTGACGTGCAGGCTGGTGAAGATCCAGGTGGTGGCGGCGGGGATGACCACCTGGAGGGTGACCTTGCGGTTGTCGGCGCCCAGGATGCGGGCGTTGGCGACGAGGTTGCGGTCCACCTCGCGGGCGCCCTGGAAGGCGTTGAAGAACACCGGGAAGAACACCAGCACCACCGCGGAGGCGACCTTGGAGGCCGGGCCCAGGCCGAACCAGATCAGGAAGATCGGCGCGAGCACGATCCGCGGGATGGCGTTGAGCACCTTGATGTACGGCCCGAACACGTCGGCCAGGAAGCGGATCCGGCCGAGCGCGATGCCCAGCAGCACACCGCCGACGACGCCGATCACCCAGCCGGTGAGGGCCTCGTAGAGGGTGTAGCCGATCTGCTCGCCGAGCGAGCCCTGCGCGGTGCCGTGGGTGATCCACTGCCAGATCTGGTCCCAGATCCTCGACGGCTGGGAGAAGTTGAACGGGTCGATGACATCCGTACGGGCACAGACCTCCCAGAGCCCGAGGAAGGCGACCAGCACCGCGACCCGGGCGCCGTGGACGCCCAGCCTCCGGTTGCGGGCGGCCCGTTCGCGGGCCTCGGTCCTCGTCGGGACGGCCCCCGGCTTCCCGGCGCCGTCCCGTGCTGACGCCGGCGCGGCGCCGGGCACGGAACCGGCTCCGGACTCGGACTCGGACTCGGACGTGGTCTCAAGCGGCACGACCCGCTCCTCTCTCCCGGGTGATGCGCACCTCTTCGCCGAGCGAGGCCCAGATCTCGCGGTACAGCTCGACGAACCTCGGTTCCAGCCGGACGGCCTCCACGGTGCGCGGGCGCGGCAGGTCCACGGTGAAGACCTCCTTGACGGTGGCCGGGCCGGCCGTCATGACGACGACCCGGTCGGCGAGCGCGATGGCCTCGTCCAGGTCGTGGGTGACGAAGACGACGGAGGAGCCGGTGCCGGCCCACAGCTCCAGCAGCTGGTCCGACATCAGGGCCCGGGTCTGCACGTCCAGCGCCGAGAACGGCTCGTCCATCAGCAGGATCGCCGGGTCGTTGACGAAGGTCTGGGCGAGCGCGACGCGCTTGCGCATGCCGCCGGACAGCTGGTGCGGGTAGCGGTCCTCGAAGGCGGCCAGGCCGACCCGGCCGAGCCAGTCCCGGGCCCGCTCCCTGGCCTCCGCCGCGGGAACGCCCCGGAAACGCGGACCGGCCATCACGTTGGACAGCACGGTGCGCCACGGGAAGACGGCGTCCTGCTGGAAGACGAACCCGACCTTGGGGTCGATCCCGCGCACGGGCTCGCCGTACACCAGGACCTCGCCCTCGGTGGGCTCCTCCAGGCCGCTGACCAGGGTCAGCGTGGTGGACTTGCCGCAGCCGGTGGGCCCGACGACGGCGACGAACTCGCCTTGGGCGACGGTCAGATCGAGGTCGCGGACGGCGGTGTGCAGCGCCCCCGAAGGGGTGCGGAACCGTTTCGTCGCGCCGGTCAGCTCGATCGCCGGGGTAGTACTCATACCGATCCTCCCGGGTCTGTGCCTGCCCCGGAAAGGTAGGAGCGGGCCCGGCCCCGGCGGGAGCCTTCTCCGCGTAGTGCGACTTCTCCGCATAGAGGGGTGTTCTGCTCGTTCTGCTTCCGCTACAACTGCGGGGACGCGGCTGACGGAAACCCGGCGGAAACATAGGGTTTCCCGACCCCCGCCCTTCCCGCCCCCACCTGTCCCGCCCCACCGAACCACCCCGCAGCCGCCGAGAGGAGGCCCGGATGAAGCGCTCCCGCCGGCCCCGCCGGGTCTTCGCCCAACTGCTGCTGAGCCAGACCGTCGTCACCGTCGGTGTCACCGCCGTGACGGCCGGGCTGTTCCTCGCCCCGGTCAGCAGCGAGCTGGACCACGACGCGATGCAGCGGGCGCTGTCGATCGCCCAGGCCACCGCCACCGACGAGAGCATCGCCCGGGCCGCCGCCGGCCGGGACGTGGTGGCCGCCCAGCGCAACGCCGAGCAGATCCGGCTGGCCACCGGCGCCAGCTTCGTGGTGGTCACCGACCTGGACGGCATCCGGCTCTCGCACACCGACCCGGGCCGGATCGGCCAGCGGGTCAGCACCGACCCGGAGCCCGCCCTCAGCGGCCGCAGCGTCACCGCCATCCAGCAGGGCACCCTGGGCCGCACCGCCCGCGGCAAGGTGCCGCTGCGGACGGCGGACGGCCGGATCGTCGGCGAGGTCTCGGTCGGCATCAGCGACGACTCGATCCGCCGCCGGCTCCTGAAGATGCTCACCGGCATCCTGCTGTGCGCGGGCGCCGGCCTGGCCGCCGGGACGCTCGCCACCCTCCTCCTGGCCCGCCGGCTCAAACGCCGCACCCACAACATCGCGCTGGCCGACATCTCGGCGCTGTTGGTGGAGCGGGAGGCGATGCTGCACGGCATCCGCGAGGGCATGGTGGCGCTGGACGAACACGGCCGGATCCGGCTGGCGAACGACGAGGCGCTGCGGCTGCTCGGCCTGCCCGAGGACTGCACCGGCCGCCCGATCGGCGCGGTGCTGCCCCCGGGCCGGCTGGCGGACGTGCTCGCCGGGCGGATCGCCGGCTCCGACCTGCCGGCCGTCCGGGACGACCGGGTGCTGGTGGTGAACCGGACGGCCACGCCCGAGGGCGGAGCGGTGGTGACCCTTCGGGACCGCACCGAACTGGAGTCGCTGGTCCGCGAGCTGGACACCACCCGCAGCCTGACCGAGGCGCTGCGGGCCCAGGACCACGAGCACGCCAACCGGATGCACACCCTGCTGGGCCTGCTGGAGCTGGGCCGTCACGAGCAGGCGGTGGCGTTCATCTCGGAGCAGTCCGGCTCGCACGCCGTGGTCGCCGCGCGGATCGCCGAGCAGGTCCAGGACCCGCACGTGGCGGCGCTGCTGGCGGGCAAGAGCGCGGTGGCCGGCGAGCGCGGGGTGCGGCTGGCGCTGGCCCCGGCGGCCCACCTGCCGGACGCGGTGGTGGACACCCGGGCCCTGGTGACGGTGCTCGGCAACCTGATCGACAACGCGGTGGACGCACTGGCGGCCGGCGGCGGGGGCCGGGTGGAGGTGAGCCTGGCGGCGGCCGGTGCGACCCTGCTGCTGCAGGTCGCGGACAGCGGCCCGGGCGTGCCGGAGGAGCTGCGCGAGCAGGTCTTCGAAGAGGGGTGGACCAGCAAGGACGCGCCCGCGCACCGTCCGCGCGGGCTGGGGCTCGCGATGGTGCGGCGGCTGGTCGAGCGGACCGGCGGCCGGATCGTGCTCGACGCCGGGCCGCTCGGCGGCGCCCGGTTCACCGTCGAGCTGCCCGAGGCCCTGCTCACCACTCAGCTCGCGGAGGCGTGATGATCGACGTACTCGTGGTGGACGACGACTTCCGGGTCGCGGACGTGCACGCCGCGTACGTGGCCAAGGTCCCGGGGTTCCGGGTGACCGGCACCGCGCACTCTGCCGGGGAGGCGCTGGCCGCCCTGGAGCGCCGACCGGTGGACCTGCTGCTGCTCGACCACCACCTGCCGGACGAGACCGGCCTGGCCCTGGTGCGACGGCTGCGGGACCGCCAGGTGGCCTGCGACGTGATGATGGTGACCGCCGCCCGGGACGTGTCGACGGTGCATGCCGCGATGCAGCACGGCGCGCTCCAGTACCTGGTCAAGCCGTTCACCTTCGCCGGGCTGCGGGACAAGCTGGTCGCGTACGCGCAGCTGCGGCACGCGCTCGCCGCCCCGGCCAGGGAGGCCGGCCAGGAGGAGGTGGACCGGCTGTTCGCGACCCTGCGCAGCGCCACCGCCCCGGCCGGGGCGCTCCCCAAGGGCCACTCGGCGCCCACCACCGACCTGGTGATGGGGGTGCTGCGCCGGGCCGGCCGACCGCTGTCCGCCCAGGAGGTCGCCGACGCCACCGGGCTGAGCCGCTCCACCGCCCAGCGCTACCTCAAGCAGCTGGAGCGGGACAGCCGGCTGCGGCTGACCCTGCGGTACGGCGACACCGGCCGCCCGGAGCACCGCTACGGGCTGGCGGCCCGGGCCTGAACGCCAGGACGCCTGAACGCCTGAGCGGCCGCCCGGGGACCGTCGGGCCCGAGTCCCCGGCTTCGGCCCGGCCCCGGACAGGGGGGAACCCCGGCGGCCCCAGGCCCGCCGGGGTTCCCCGGGCGCGACGGCTCAGGCCGCGCCCGCACCGGTCAGGGCACGTACCTCCAGCTCGGCGAACCGGTCCGGGTCGGCGGGCTCGGACGACGTGACCGTCCCGATCCAGCCCGCCAGGAAGCCGAGCGGGATGGAGACGATGCCCGGGTTCTCCAGCGGGAACCAGTGGAAGTCGAGGCCGGGGAAGAGCGCCTCGGCGGAACCGGACACCACCGGCGAGAAGAACACCAGCACGATCGCCGGGATCAGCCCGCCGTACACCGCCCAGACCGCGCCGCGGGCGGTGAACCGCGACCAGAACAGGCTGTACAGCAGCACCGGCAGGTTGGAGGAGGCGGCGACGGCGAAGGCCAGGCCGACCAGGAAGGCGACGTTCAGCTGCTGGGCGAAGAGGCTGATCACGATCGCCGTCGCACCGATCCCGGCGGCGGCGATCCGGGCGACCACCACCTCCTGCTGCTCGCTGACCTCGGACACCGGCTCCTCGGCCGCGCGGGAGGCCGGGACGCCCTCGCCCCGGCGGCGACGCCCCCGGGCGTCCTTCGCCGACTCGCGCCCGGGCCGGGCACGCCAGGCGCCGGCCCAGACGTCGTGGGCGAAGGCCGCCGAGGAGGCCAGCGTCAGTCCGGCGACCACGGCGAGGATGGTGGCGAAGGCGATCGCCGAGATCAGGGCGAACAGCACCACCCCGCCGGTGCTGCCGTTTCCGCCGCCGAGCACCAGGGCGAGCAGCGGAACCGCGGTGTTCCCGGCCGAGTTGGCACGGTGCACCTCGGCCGAGCCGATCAGCGCGGTGGCGCCGAGGCCGAGCACGATGGCCATCAGGTAGAAGCTGCCGACCAGGCCGATCGCCCACATCGTGGAGCGGCGGGCGGCTCGCGCGGTGGGCACGGTGTAGAAGCGGGACAGGATGTGCGGCAGGCCCGCGGTGCCGAGCACCAGGGCCAGGCCGAGGCTGACGAAGTCCAGTCGGCTGGTGAGGCTGCCGCCGTACTTGAGCCCGGGCTCCAGGTAGCGGTGCCCGGCGCCGCTGTGGTCGGCGGCCTGGCGCATCAGCTCGGCGAGGTCCCCGTGGAAGCGGACCACCAGCAGCACCGTCAGCAGGACCGAACCGCCGGTCAGCAGGAACGCCTTGATGATCTGGATCCAGGTGGTGGCCCGCATCCCGCCGATGGTGACGTAGACGATCATCAGGGCGCCGACCGCGATGATCGTCCAGGTGCGGGCGTGCGGGCTGCCGGTGCCGAGCAGCAGGGCGACCAGCGATCCGGCGCCGACCATCTGGGCCACCAGGTAGAGCAGGGTGACCACGACGCTGGCGCCGCCGGCCGCGGCGCGCACCTTGCGGCGGCGCAGCCGCAGCGCGAGCACGTCGGCGAGGGTGTACCGCCCGGCGTTGCGGACGAGTTCGGCGACCAGCATCAGCACGACCAGCCAGGCGACCAGGAAGCCGATGCTGTAGAGCACGCCGTCGTACCCGTAGAGCGCGATCAGCCCGGCGACGCCCAGGAAGGAGGCTGCGGAGAGGTAGTCCCCGGAGAGCGCGAAGCCGTTCTGCAGCGGGGTGAAGTCGCGGCCGCCGGCGAAGAAGTCCTCGGCGGCGTTGCCCTGGCGGCCGACCCAGAGGGTGACCCCGAGGGTGACCAGGACGACGACGGCGAACAGCGCGATGGCGAGCGAGTGGTGGTCGCCGGTGGGGGCGACCGGCGGCGGGGTGGCGGTCGACACCACGGTCCGCACGGCGGCCCGGGCCGCGTCGGTGGGCACGGTGAGCATCAGGGTCGTCATCGCAGTTGGTCCTGGGTGTCCCAGCGCAGACCCAGGGCGGCGCGGTCGCGCTTGGTCCTGGAGTTGCGGGCGTAGAGCCAGGTGAGCAGGAAGGTCGAGGCGAACTGCAGCAGCCCGAGCAGCCAGGCCACGTTGAGCGGGCCGGCCACCGTCCTGCGCATCAGGTCGGGGGCTCCGGCCTGGGCGGCGACGTACAGCAGGTACCAGGCGAGGAAGGCGCCGGTGATCGGGAAGACGAAGGTCCGGTAGCTGCGGCGGATCTGCCGGAACGTCTCGCTGACCTGGACCGCCCGGTAGACCTCGGTGCGGTCGGCGACCGGTTCCTCGTCGAGTGGCGCGGGCGGTGCGGCCGGGGCCGCGGCGTCGGCGGGGGTGCTCTGGGCGAACGGCTCGACGGCGGCCCCGTGGACCGGTGCGCCGACGGCCACTGACCCGGCGACGGCCTCTGTCGACTGGGCCGTACGGACGTGGTCCGTGCGGTCGGGGCCCGACTGCGCCGGTACCGCCGACCGGCGGTGCGCAGCCGATGGCTCGGCGGACTCAACGGGGGTACCGGCGGCCGCAGCGGCCCACCAGTCGAATTGCTGTCCCGGTCCGGGACTGCTCGTCTGCTGCTGTGGCACTGCTGCTCCTGGACGGCCGGATGTTCTGACCCGAACCATGATGGCGGCCCTAGGACAGCCCCCCTGACCATCGCAGATACGTTCACTCGATGAGGTGATCGATCATCCGACAGACACTCATCGGACTACTGCTGCGTCCTGGTGATTCCGTGTCGGAAGGCGTAGGCGACCGCCTGGGCCCGGTCCCGCACCGCGGTCTTGGCGAACAGATTGTTGATGTGGGTCTTCACCGTGGCCTGGCTGACGAACAGCCGTTGCGCGATCTCGGCGTTGGACAGCCCCTCGGCGATCAGCGCCAGCACCTCGGCCTCCCGCACGGTCAGCCCGTCCGGCAGCTCCCCCGGCCGGGCGACGGGCCGGCCGGCCACCGGACCGGAGCCTCCCGGCTGCTCCGAAAGCCTTTTCAGCAACCGAAGTTGGACCTGCGGGGAGAGCCCCGCGGCGCCCGACCGGACGTCCGCGATGGCCCTGGCGATCTCCTCGGCGCCCGCGTCCTTGGTGAGGTAGCCGCGCGCCCCGGCCTGGAGCGCCGGGAACAGCGAATCGTCGTCCGCGAAGGTGGTGAGCACCACGACCTCGGTCTCCGGGTGCGCCGCGCGGATCCGCCTCGTCGCCTCGACGCCGTCGCAGCGCGGCATCCGCAGATCCATCAGCACCACGTCCGGGTGATGACGCTCCACCAGGTCGACGGCCTCCTCCCCGTCCCCCGCGGCACCGACCACCTCGATGCCGGGCAGCAGCCCCAGCAGCATCACGATCCCCTCGCGCACCACCGTCTGGTCGTCCGCGACCAGCACCCTGGTCACCCCCGGGCCCGCCGTTCCGGCACCCGTCACTCCGGAACCCGTCATTCCGGCACCCGCAGCAGCACGCGCCACCCTCCGTCCTCCGGGCCCGCCACCAGCGTGCCGCCGAGCAGTTCCGCGCGTTCGCGCATTCCCAGCAGACCGTACCCGCTGCCGCTGGCGGCCAACTCCTCCGGCGACGACCCGCCCGCGGACGGGCCGCGCGGCGGGCGGGTGTTGCGCACCTCCAGCTCCACCGCCCCGTCCAGGTAGCGCAGTTCGACGGCGCAGCGGGCGCCGGGCGCGTGCTTGCGGACGTTGGTCACCGCCTCCTGCGCGGTGCGCCGCACCGCGAGGGCGGCCTCGGCGGCGAGCGGCCGGGGCGTCCCGGTGACGGTGAGCGCGGCCCGCTCCCGCCCGGTCAGCTCGACCAGGAAGTCCCCGACCGGGGTGAGCTCCCCGCGCAGCGCGGACAGCGCCTGCCGGGTCTCGGCCAGCCCGTCCTGCGCCATCCGCCGGGCGGCGACGACCCGTTCGCGGATCTGCCCGCGGTCCGTCCCGGCGTCCAGCATCAGCCGGGCCGCCTCCAGGTGGACGAGCTGCGCGGAGAGGCTGTGGGCGAGCACGTCGTGGATCTCCCGGGCGATCCTGGCCCGTTCGGCGAGCGCCGCGCTCTCCGCCTCGGCGGCCCGGGCGGCCCGCTCCTGGGCGAGCAGCCGGCGGGAGGTGCCGCGCGCCTCGATGTCCAGCCGCAGCAGGTAGCCGAGCAGGGAGATCCCACCGACGGTGGCCGCGATGCTGAGCCAGCTCGACGTGGTCACCGCCGTGTACGAGGCCAGTGAGACCGCCGCCGTGATCAGCGCGGGCGCGGGCGGCATCCGGACCAGGGCCATCACCGCCAGGCCGTACCAGAGCACGTCGGCGAGCAGGGTCGCCCGCCCGGCGTTGGCCAGCCAGGCGGCGCCGAGCACCGCGCCGGTCAGCAGGTATGCGGGCAGCGGGCGCTGCGCCCGGGTGGCGTGCAGCCAGGCCGCGCAGAACCCGAAGGCGGCGACCAGTCCGGCCACCGCGGACGCCTCCGCCCAGCCGGCGAACCGGCCGTCGGCCAGGGTCCCCCAGGTGACGGTGGCCACCAGGACGATCCGGCCGAGCACCGTGAGGGCCCGTCTCGGCCGGCTCTCGGCCTCGCGCTCCATCCCCTCGCGGGACGGCCAGCGGGTCCAGTACCACCCGGCCACGGGTGCCTCCTCGGTGCTCACGGCGGTCGATCAGGACGGTGCGGCGGCGGTTCAGTGCAGGACGGCCGTGGGCCCCGAGGGCTCCAGCGCCCGGGCCCTCCAGTTCACCACGAGCGAGCGGACCAGCAGCAGGACCGCCATGCCGAGCATCAGGGAGCTGCCGGACTGGTGGACGTGCAGTGCCGCACCGATCCCGAACAGGCCGATCCGGATGGCGATCATCCCGATCCAGGCGGCCACCGTGGCCTTGGTGCCCTTGGCCATGACCGAGCCGTCGGCGGCCCGCCAGAGGCGCACCGTCCAGCCCCAGACCGAACCCATCCCGAGCACCGCGACCAGCCCGGCGGCCAGTAGGGCCACCGACAGCGCGGTGTGCTGGTGGTCGATGATCTGCGGGTCCCGCAGCGCGAGCACGCCCAGTATCAGCGGCAGCAGCCAGAAGCGGCGCTCGGAGTCCAGGCGCTGCGCCCGCATCTGGCGCCGGGCGACCAGGACCAGCGCCGCGGCGACGACGAGCAGGTTGACGAAGGTGGTCATCGGAGGGCTCCGTTCCGAGGAGAGGGGTGTTGCCGACCTCTCCGACGCTACGGATCCGCCGGTTCCCGCTGATCGGAGCCGGGGTGGACCCCGGGTGGAACGCGAACGCGCGGGCCCTCCACCCGTGGGTGGAGGGCCCGCGCGGGCGGGGCGCCCCGGCCTGTGCGGGGCGCCCGCGTCAGGCGTCGATGCGGGAGCGGTCCAGGGTGGCCGCCGAGTCCACGATGAACTCCTTGCGCGGGGCGACGTCGTTGCCCATCAGCAGGTCGAAGATCTTCTCGGCCTGCTCCAGGTCGCCCAGGTTGATCCGGCGCAGCGTGCGGTGGCGCGGGTCCATGGTGGTCTCGGCCAGCTGGTCGGCGTCCATCTCGCCCAGGCCCTTGTAGCGCTGCACCGGGTCCTTCCAGCGCATGTTCTTGCGCTGGAACTCCAGGAGCGTGGAGCGCAGTTCGGCGTCGGAGTAGGTGTAGTGGTACTTCTCCTGGCCGCGCTTGGGGTTGGTGAGCTCGATCCGGTGCAGCGGGGGCACGGCGGCGAAGACCCGGCCCTGCTCGACCATCGGGCGCATGTAGCGGTGGAAGAGGGTGAGCAGCAGGGTGCGGATGTGCGAGCCGTCGACATCGGCGTCGGCCATGAAGATGACGCGGCCGTAGCGGGCCTGGTCGATGTCGAAGGTGCGGCCGGAGCCGGCCCCTATCACCTGGATGATCGCGGCGCACTCGGCGTTCTTGAGCATGTCGCTCACCGAGGCCTTCTGCACGTTGAGGATCTTGCCGCGGATCGGCAGCAGCGCCTGGAACTCGGAGTTGCGGGCGAGTTTGGCGGTGCCGAGCGCGGAGTCGCCCTCGACGATGAAGAGTTCGCTGCGGTCGACGTCGTCGCTGCGGCAGTCGGCCAGCTTGGCGGGCAGCGAGCTGGTCTCCAGCGCGGTCTTGCGGCGCTGGGCCTCCTTGTGCTGGCGGGCGGCGACCCGGGTGCGGGCGGCCGCGACGACCTTGTCCAGCACGGCCCGGGCCTGGAGCTTCTGGTCCTTCTTGGTCGAGGTGAGGAAGGCCTTGAGCTCCTTGGCGACGACGGCGGCGACGATCCGGTTGGCCGCCGAGGTGCCGAGCACCTCCTTGGTCTGGCCCTCGAACTGCGGCTCGGCGAGCCGGACGGTGACCACCGCGGTGAGGCCCTCGGTGGCGTCGTCCTTGGTGATGTCGTCCTCGGCGACGCGCAGCAGCTTGCCCGCCCGCAGCGCCTCGTTGACGGTCTTGGCCAGCGAGCGCTCGAAGCCGGTGACGTGGGTGCCGCCCTTGGGGGTGGCGATGATGTTGACGAAGGAGCGCAGGGTGGTGTCGTAGCCGGCGCCCCAGCGCAGCGCGATGTCCACCCCGAGGTGGCGCGTCACCTCGGTGGGGGTCATGTGGCCGAGGTCGTCCAGGACCGGCACGGTCTCCTTGAAGGTGCCCTCGCCGCGCAGCCGCAGCACGTCGCAGACCGGCTTGTCCGGGGCCAGGAACTCGCAGAACTCGGCGATGCCGCCGTCGTAGCGGAAGACCGACTCCTCGATCTTCTCGCTCTCGGTGAGCCGCTCGTCACGCACCACGATGGTCAGGCCGGGGACCAGGAAGGCGGTCTGCCGGGCGCGGCTGTGCAGCGTCTCCAGGGAGAGCCTGGCGTCCTTGAGGAAGATCTGCCGGTCGGCCCAGTAGCGGATCCGGGTGCCGGTGCGGGCCTTCGGCACCTTGCGCGTCCTGGTCAGGCCGTTGCCGGGCTCGAAGGGCGCGTCCGGGCTGGTCTCGGTGAAGATGCCGGGGGTGCCGCGGCGGAAGCTGATCGCGTGGGTGTGCCCACTGCGGTCGACCTCGACGTCGAGGCGGGCGGAGAGCGCGTTGACGACCGAGGCGCCGACGCCGTGCAGACCGCCGGAGGCCGCGTACGAGCCGCCACCGAACTTGCCGCCGGCGTGCAGCTTGGTCATCACGACCTCGACGCCGGACAGCCCGGTCTTGGGCTCGACGTCGACCGGGATGCCGCGCCCGTTGTCCCGGACCTCGACGGAGGAGTCGGGGTGCAGCACCACGTCGATGCGGTCGCAGTAGCCGCCGAGCGCCTCGTCGACGGAGTTGTCGATGATCTCCCAGAGGCAGTGCATCAGACCGCGGCTGTCGGTCGAGCCGATGTACATGCCGGGGCGCTTGCGGACCGCCTCCAGGCCCTCCAGGACGAGCAGGTGCCGCGCGGTGTAGTTGGAACCGTCGTCGCCGGCCAGCAGCGCGGACGGCACGGTCGTTTCGGCACTCACGCGGCACACTCCTCGGTGAAGATCTGTCTCATCGGTCACATCCGGACGCATCCGGACCAAACGCCAGTGCAGCACGCCGCACCGACATCCGTCGCCCTGCGTGCCCGAACCCCTGCGGTGGGTGCGCAGCACGACGGGCCGGTCCCGCGCAGCTTGTACGCGCTGCGCGAACAAGCACCGCACCCGGGTACGAGCCCCGGGGGCGCCATCTCCTCCCGGTACCACCGGTCCTGGCGGATCGTGGGGCCGGGCGCAGGCTCCGGAACTGCCGTTATGCAGGCTACCGGGGCCCGGGACGGGGCTTATGCTCCAACCCGGCAGAGGATTATGCTACGCGGACCTCGCACCCGATCCCGATCGGGCGTTCGAGCGACGGGCGGATCCCGGTTTCCGGCAGGCATGAACCACCGGCGCCCGGGGCACGTCCTCATCAACACAGCAGAATCCTCAGAGAAGAAAAGCCACGAGCGGGAACGTTTTCGGCCTGGTTGGATGTTGACCCTGGTACGACAGCTCGTCGAGCTAGAGAAGAGGCGACGTGACTACTGTTCTGACCCCTGCGAGCCCGCTCACCGCGGCTGACCGCTGCGACCGCTGCGGCGCCCAGGCCTACCTGCGCGTCGTACTCGCCAGCGGCGGAGAGCTGCTCTTCTGTGCCCACCACGGCCGGAAGTTCGAGCCCGAGCTCAAGAAGATCGCCGTGGAGATACAGGACGAGAGCGGCCGTCTCACCACGACCACCGCGACGGCCTCCGACGACGAGCGCTGATCCCGGGCACCAAGACCAGCAGACGGCTTCGAGCTGTGTCCGGTCGCGCACCGCGCGCGACCGGTGGGCCGGGCGAACGACCCCCTCGGGGCCGATCGCCCGGCTCTGCTGTACCCCGGCACGTACCCCGGCACGCTTTCCCGGGCCCGGCGAAGACCCGTCCGCCACAGCCGTCCCGGCCGACGCTGCGTCAGGACCCGGCCCCAGTAGGTGACCGGGCGCTCACCCGACGCGGTCGCCGCAGCGCCGAACGCACCGCGGCCCGGGGCCCGCACCGCACGCGGAGGCGTTCACAGCTCCGAGCGCACCGCGTCCGCGACCGAGGAGACCCTGGTGTAGACGCCCGGGTGGGCCGCCTCGGCACAGCCCGTGCCCCAGGACACCAGGCCCACCAGCCGGCCGTCGACGACCATCGGGCCGCCGCTGTCGCCCTGGCAGGCGTCCTTGCCGCCCCGCTCCTCGCCCGCGCAGACCATGCCCCGGGCGTCGAACTTCCCGTCCTGCCCGCCGGGATAGGCCTGCGCGCAGGTCCGGTCCGGCACGATCGGCACGGAGACCCCGCGCAGCACGGGCGAGTAGTCGCCCCGCCCGGTGGTGTCGCCCCAGCCGTACACCTGCGTCGTCGTCCCGGCCGCGTACGGCGCCGTCTCGCCCTGCCCGACCAGCTCGACCACCGGCCGGGCACCCTGGGACTCGGCAAGGGTGATCACCGCGACGTCGTTCATGTTGGCGGTGAAGGAGTAGTCGGGGTGGATCCAGACCGACCGCACCCCGACCTCGCGGCCGGCCGTGCCGCGCATGTCGTCCCGGCCGACGACCACCTTGAGGCCTGGCCGGTCCACCCGGCCCTTGGCCTCGTCGTAGAAGCAGTGCGCGGCCGTCACCACCTTGGTCGGGGTGACCAGCGCGCCCCCGCAGAACTGGCCGGAACGGCCGCTGCCGAACTGCTGGCGACTGGACAGCGCCACGATCCACGGGTGGTCCTTGGTGCTGGCCGCCGCGCCGCCGACCACCCGGCGCTGCGCCTCGGCCGGCGCCGCGGTACCGAGGGCGACCAGCGGGACCGGCACGGCGGCGAGCAGCGCCAGCACGGCGGCCCTGCCCCGGCGGCCGGACCGACCGGCGGCCGGATCCGCCGAGCAGGCCGGACCGGCGGGGTCTGCGGGGCCGGCGGGGCCGACCGGGAACGGGGTGGGCGTCGGCAGGTCTGTGCGGTCCGGCTCGGTCGGCACCGTGACTCCAGGAGGCTCGGAAGCAGGCAACCGGCACAGCGTAGGTGAACGACTACACGGTGCGACCCCTTCCCGCCGCGCCGCCACCCGGACGAGGGACATCCGCCACCCGGACGCTGACGGGACCGGGCCGCGGGCGGGCCGGTCCCAGGTCGCGGGCGGGCCGCCGCCCGGGCCCGGACAGCCGCGAAGGCCCGGAGCCGTGCGGCTCCGGGCCTTCGCGTGGAACGACGTGCGTCGATCGGTACAGCCGGTCGATCAGTCCAGGTAGTCGCGCAGCACCTGGGAACGCGACGGGTGGCGCAGCTTCGACATGGTCTTCGACTCGATCTGGCGGATGCGCTCACGGGTGACCCCGTACACCTTGCCGATCTCGTCCAGCGTCTTCGGCTGGCCGTCGGTCAGGCCGAAGCGCATCGAGACCACGCCCGCCTCGCGCTCGGACAGGGTGTCCAGCACCGAGTGCAGCTGCTCCTGGAGCAGGGTGAAGGAGACCGCGTCGGCCGGGACAACCGCCTCGGAGTCCTCGATCAGGTCACCGAACTCGCTGTCGCCGTCCTCGCCCAGCGGGGTGTGCAGCGAGATCGGCTCGCGGCCGTACTTCTGGACCTCGATGACCTTCTCGGGGGTCATGTCGAGTTCCTTGGCCAGCTCCTCCGGGGTGGGCTCGCGGCCCAGGTCCTGGAGCATCTGGCGCTGGACGCGGGCCAGCTTGTTGATGACCTCGACCATGTGCACCGGGATGCGGATGGTGCGGGCCTGGTCGGCCATGGCGCGGGTGATCGCCTGGCGGATCCACCAGGTGGCGTAGGTCGAGAACTTGTAGCCCTTGGTGTAGTCGAACTTCTCGACCGCACGGATCAGACCGAGGTTGCCCTCCTGGATGAGGTCCAGGAAGAGCATGCCGCGACCGGTGTAGCGCTTGGCCAGCGAGACCACCAGGCGGAGGTTGGCCTCCAGCAGGTGGTTCTTGGCCCGGCGGCCGTCCTCGGCGATGATCTCCAGCTCGCGCTTGAGCTTCGGGGCGAGCTTGTCGGCGGCCGAGAGCTTGTCCTCGGCGAACAGGCCGGCCTCGATGCGCTTGGCGAGCTCGACCTCCTGCTCGGCGTTGAGCAGCGGGACCTTGCCGATCTGCTTCAGGTAGTCCTTGACCGGGTCGGCGGTGGCGCCGGCGACGGCGACCTGCTGGGCCGGCGCGTCGTCCTCGTCGTCGTCGGAGAGGACGAAGCCCTCCGACTCCTCCTCCGGACCAGTGCCTTCGGCCTCGGTCTTCTCACCGGGCAGAGCGGCGTCCTCGAGCAGCTCCTCCTCGCCGAGCAGCTCCTCGTCGCCCTTGGCGTTCTTGCCGGCGGCAGTCTTCTTGGCGGCGGTCTTCTTGGCAGGCGCCGCGGTCTTCTTGGCGGCGGCCTTCTTGGCCGGAGCGGCCTTCTTGGCGGGAACCGCCTTCACCTCGGTGCCGGCGACGCCGGTGATCTCGGCGGAGACGGTGGGGGCCGGGGCCGCGGCGGCGGCGACGGCCGGAGCCGCGACGGGAGCGCCGGGGGCGATCCGCACGGGCGGCTTGGTCGGGGCCGACGAGGCGGCCGGGGTCCGGGTGGTGACAGCCTTGGTGGCGGTGCGCTTGGTGGGGCTCTTGGCAGCAACGCTCTTGCGCTTGGCGCCGGCCGGTTCGGCCGCGCTGACCATGAGGTCCACCCCCTCCTCAATCAGCACCTGGTTGAGGCTGCGCATGACGTTCTTCCACTTGGTGACCGGGATCTGGTCCGCCTCGAACGCCTGGCGCACGTCGTCACCGGCGATCTGCCCCTGGGCCTTGCCCCGCTCGATGAGCGCCAGCAGAGCCGCGGACTCGGCGATCTCGGGGGGAAGTGAACGGGATGTGCTGGCCGACACGAACAACCTCTCGGACGATGAGTGGACTCGAACCCGTACCGGCCGCCCAAGCGGGCGGGGAAGGAGATCGCGCGTCGGGCGCGCGGTGTCGATTCCGACCGACTCGGGCTTGAGGACTGGGTTTGCAGGACGGCAGCAGCGCCGCGGACCAACACAGCATTCTGACATGTTGGAGTATTCCGGAGCTGCTTCCGCTCAGGACACATCGCTGCTACTCGTCAAGTGTTACGCATGGCCTTCGTGTCGCGGGTCACACCACCGGCGCCCGCGACCCGGGGCCGCTTCCATCATCGCGCACTCCCAGGGCGAATTGTTGTCATGAGCAGAGCGAATGATGAGGTCGACTCCCGCCGGCGCCTTCACCGGCCGCCCCATCGAGGGCGAACCCCCTCACGGACCCCTTCGCGGGCCTACCGCCGGGCGACGGCATGCGGAGGCCCTCCGGCTGCGCCGCGCGGTGCGGCCGGAGGGCCCTGGCGGAGCGGACCGCCGCCATCCGGCGCCTCCGCTCGTGAGAACAGCCCGTTCAGTGCTCCCTGGGCGCGGGGACGGACGGCTCGATCTCGGGATGGACGGTGAGCAGGGCCCGCATCGCGGCCTCGCCCGCGGTGCCGTCGCCGGCGCCCAACGCGTCCACCAGCCGGGCGTGCAGGCCCACCGAGGATTCGGCGGGCCGCTCGCAGGAGATGGCCGGACCGCCCGAGACCTGCAGCGCGCAGGCGACGATCCCGGACAGGTGCTCCAGCATCCGGTTGCCGGCCATCTGGAGGATCAGACCGTGCAGCTCGGCATCGGCCCGGGTGTACGTCGAGAGGTCGGCCTGGGAGGCGGCGTGGCCCATGATCTCGACCAGCTCGACCAGCCGCTGCTGGACGTCCTCCCGGCCGTGGCCGGCGGCGAGCCGGGCCGCCAGCGGCTCGATCGCCCAGCGGAGCTCGAAGAGTTCCCGGCGCTGCTCGTCCCGCTGCGGGCCGAAGGCGCGCCACTCGATGATGTCCGGGTCCAGCAGGTTCCAGTCGCCGACCGGGCGGACCCGAGTGCCGACGTTCGGCCGGGCGCTGACCAGGCCCTTGGCCTCCAGCACGCGCAGCGACTCGCGGACGACGGTGCGGGAGACCTCGAACCGCTGGCCGATCTCCTCCGGCACCAGCGGACGGTCGGCGCCGAGGTCGCCGGAGACGATCATCTGGCCGAGCTGCTGGACCAGCTGGCCGTGCAGACCGCGGCCTCGGCTGCTGGTGGTCTTGCGGCCGACCCTGGCGATGTCGGACTCGGCGCCCTCCCAGCGGGGCGCCGGCGGGGTCGGCCGGTCGGCGTACGAGAAGCGGTCCAGGTCGCCGGGACCGTGGATGGGCCCTTCGGTGGAACGGGCGGGGGTCATGGTGGGGTGCGCAAGGGTACTCACGCCTCCTTTGTCGGCGATAGGCGGGCGTGGCTTGAGAATTCTCGTGAAAAGCACACGAAAGGGTGATCGACGGTGACTGGATAATTGACTTCTTATCAGGGCGAAAAGTGCAATACGGTCACTGCTGGTCGATCTTGGAAGTCCCGGACACGCCCCGCCCGGAGAGCCTCGAGCCCTGCACGGGCGGGCCCCTGGGGGCGCACCTACCGGGCCCGCCCCATGACGCCGCCACAGGGCACGGCTACAGCGCGCGGCGGCGGGCCTGGACCAGCAGGGCCGCGAGCAGCAGGAGCGCCGCGGGGGCCGCGACCGCCGCGAGCAGCGCCGGATCGCTCAACGCCGCGCTCCCGGCCGCCGCTTCGTGCGCACCGCCGCCGTACACCCAGCCGTAGGCCCACTCGATCCCGGACTGGAAGGGCAGGAGCTCGGCCGCCCGGGTCGGCCACGGCCTGCCGGTGTGGCGCAGCAGCAGGGCGACGCCGGACTCCAGGAGCGGCGGCAGCGCGCACAGCAGCAGCACCCCGGCCGCGGCACTGCGGGTCAGCGAAGCGGTCAGCACCCCGGTCCAGCCGGCCACCACGGTGAGCAGGACGAAGGCCAGCAGCGCGGCGGGCACCCCGTGGCCGGCCGACAGCCCGAGCGGGGCGAACACCCCCGGCAGGTCGGACAGCCCCGACATCCCGGCACCGGTCACCAGCTCGGACACCCGGTCCGACAGCGCGGCCGGATCCGACCAGGCCGCCACGGTGACGCCGTCCGGCAACGCCAGGTGCACGACCACCGCGTCGAGCAACAGCGTGGCCGACGCCAGCAGCGCCGCCACCGGCCCGACCACCAACAGCTTGGCCAGCAGCAGCCGCAGCCGGCGCAGGTACGACACCTGCGAGGCCGGCAGCCCCGGGTGGCGCACCTCGTGCCCGTACGAGAGCGCGCCCAGCACCCCGGCGCCGAGCGCGGCGAAGGGCAGCGGGCTCAGCGGGACGGCGGCGGTCAGCAGCCGCACCCCGGCCGGGGCGGACAGCAGACCGTCCGGGGCCTGGCTCGCCGGCACGGCGGCCACGACGGCGTCGCCGAGCAGCACGGCGGCGAGCAGCAGCCAGGTGGATCGCAGGCCGCGCAGGCGGCGCAGCTCGTAGGCCAGGACACGCACGGTTCACTCGCTCCGGTGGTCGTCGGGGGTGGCGGAGATGGCCGGGGCTGCGGGGAGGGCGGCGGCCGGCGCCGGGGCGGCAGGGGCCTGGGCGGCCACGGCCCGGACGGCGGTGGCACCCGAGGCGGAACGGCGGAGCCGGACGGTGTCGTCGGTGCGCAGGTCGTCGGCGCTCCCCCTGCGGCCCAGCGGCCGGACCCGGACGGGTGTCAGCGGACGCGCCGGGACCGGTTCGTCCCGGAAGAGCCGCTCGACGGACACGGTGGGGCCGGCTTCGGCGCTCTCGTCGGGCCCGGTCCCCGCGGTCGGCTCCGAGCGGCGGCCCGCGGGTTCGGGGCGGCGACCGGGCTCGGGGCGACGGCCGGGCTCGGGGCGGCGACCGGGTGCGCTGAGGACGGGCAGTGCGGCGGCGGGAAGGGCGGCGGCGACGGCCACGGCGGGCAGGGCGCGGGTGGGCAGGGAACCGTCCTCCCGGCGACGGGGAGCGCCGCGCCTCGGGGTGGTGGTGGCCCCGGGGGCGGAGACGGTGGGTTCGGGGCTGGAGGCGGTCGCGGTGGCGGCGGAGGCGGTGGCGGTCGCGGTGGCGGTGGCGGTGGCGGTGGTGGCGGGTTCGGCCGGGGGCGGGGGCACCGTGAACTCGACCGGGGCCTTCGCGGCTTCGACCGGGGCGGGCCCGGTGATCGGTTCGGGGGTGCGATCGGTGGCCGGTGGCGGGCTCGACCTCCGGATCGGCTCGTCGGCCGGCACCTCGGCGGGCTCCTCGGCCGACTGCGGGCTCGGCCCCGACTCGGCGTCCGCGTGGAGGCGGAGGCGGCCGGAGCGGCCCGAGCCGGTCGGCAGGACGACTCGCGGCGCCGGCTGCTCGACCACCCGGTCGGCCAGTTCGTGCAGCAGGATCCCGTGGCGGTAGGCGAGTTCGCCGATCTCGGTGCGGTCGATGCCGGCCACCGCGAGACCGACGCTGCCGTCCCGCCGGACGTCCGCGCCCTGGCTGACCAGCAGGTCCGCCAACCGCGCCATCTGCGGCCCCCGGACGGCGACTTCGGGGCTGAGCCTGGTCCGCCGGAACTCAGCGACCGGCTGGTCGGCCACCAACCGCCCGCGGTCCAGGGTGACCACCCGGTCGGCGAGTTGGGAGGCCTCCTGCGGAGTGCGGGTGGTCACGAGGACCGTTCCGCCGGCGGCTCCGAAGGAGCGCAGGAAGGAGTGGAACCACTCGACGTTGCGCGGCGACAGCCCGTCGGCGGGACCGTCCAGCAGCAGTGCGCCGGGGTCCGCGAGCAGGGCGGAGGCCAGGGCGAGGCGACGGTGCATGCCCGGCGAGAAGGTGCGCAGCCGCTGCCCGGCGACGGCGGCCAGCCGGGTCTGCTCCAGCAGTTCGTCGGCCCGCCGGGCCGGGACGCCGACGGCCGCGGCGAGCATCCGCAGGTGGCTGCGCGCCTTGCGGCCCGGATGTCCGGCCACGGCTGCACCCCCGGCGCCGGTCAGCAGCACCCCGACCTCGCGCTCGGGGTGGCGCAGCCGACGGTACGGGCGTCCGCCGAAGAGCGTGACGCCCTGGCCGCGTTCGAGTTCCAGCATCAGCCGCAGTGCCGTCGACTTGCCCGCCCCCTCGGCGCCGAGCAGCGCGGTCACCGTGCCGGGCCGGGCATCGAAGGTCAGGTCGAGCACCGCGGGCGGAGCGCCCTTGCGATAGACCTTGGTCAGTCCGGTGATCTGGATCATCGCTGGCTGCTCCCATGCCCTCGGCCGACCTGCTCCACGCGGAGCACCCCTGACGGACGGGCATGCACCCGCTCGGCTCCGCGCCAGCACATTAGGGGGCGGCGACTGCTATTCCGGGCATTACGGGAACGGCGCGGGCCCGCTGGCTGCCCACCTCACCCGATCAGGGGACAATCCGATCCTGCGATTCACGGCCGACCGGCCCGCTCCGGGGCTCTGACGCACCGGTCACACCGGTGGGGCTGGTGGTTCCGGTGGGGCTGATGAGGCTGGTGGTGCCGGTGGGGCCGATGTACTGATGGTGCCCGCGGGCTTCGGGGGTTTCGGCAGTCCCGGCGGCTCCGGCCGGACGGAGCGCCGTGTTCGGTAAAGGTGGAGGGGTGCAGCCGTCACCGAGAAGGCCAGGGCGGCGGCGGGAGCCGCTCGCCGCCGCACACCGCGCGGAACCCGTCGACGGCGGCCCGGCCCTCGACCGTGATCTCGCCCAGCCTCTCCCGTTCCGCGGCCAGCCGTTCCTCCACGGCGGCGATCGCCTCGGGTGCCGCCCGGGCGGCCTGCAGGGCGGCCAGCTCCTTCTCCGTGGCGGTGGTGGTCTCGTCCAGGCTCCGGTAGTCGGCTGCCAGCGCCTCGATGAGGGTTCGCTGCTCGGCACAGTCCTCGATGGCCATCGCGGGGCTCCCAGGGCCGGAAGGCCTCCGGCCCGGCGGCCGGAGCGTCCACCGACACTCTGCGCCGCCGCCCCCGGGGACGCAGCCAGGCCGAGCCATTCGGCTGCCCGGGACCGCACCCGGACGCGGGCGCCACGGGTCCGGCGCGGGCACAGGCACGGGCACGGGCATGGGCACGGGTACGGGCATGGGCACGGGTACGGGCATGGGCACCGCTACGGAGCTCCGACGGGGCTCAGGACTCCGGGCGCAGCATGGGCGGGTTGAGGTCGGTCGCGCCGCCGGCGGTGAAAAGCTGGGCCGGACGACCGCCCTGACGGGTCGTCGTACCGCCCGAGGGAAGCAGGAAGCCGGGGGTGCCGGTGACCTTGCGGTGGAAGTTCCGCGGGTCCAGCACCACGCCCCAGACCGCCTCGTAGACCCGACGCAGCTCGCCGACGGTGAACTCGGTCGGGCAGAAGGCGGTGGCGAGGGAGGAGTACTCGATCTTGGAGCGGGCGCGTTCCACACCGTCGGCGAGGATCAGGCCGTGGTCGAAGGCGAGCGGGACGCCGTCGGCCGGGTTCTCTCCGAGGAGTTCGCCGACCGGGGCCCAGCGGGCACTGCTGGCGTCGCCGCCGGCCCGGGGCGTCGGCAGGTCGGGGGCCAGCACCAGGTAGGCGACACTGACCACGCGCATCCGGGGGTCGCGCTGCGGGTGGCCGTAGGTGGCGAGCTGCTCATGGTGGGCGCCGGCCGCGCCGGGGCCCACCGCGTCGTGGCCGGGGGCGGTGTGGGCGCGCAGGCCGGTCTCCTCGGCCAGCTCGCGGGAGGCGGCCTCGGCCAGTCCCTCGTCCGGGCGGACGAAGCCGCCGGGCAGCGCCCAGTACCCCTGGAACGGAGGTTCGCCTCGTCTGACCAGCAGGGCGCAGAGCGAGTGGTCGCGCACCGTCAGCACCACCAGGTCAACCGTGACAGCGAACGGGGGGAAGGCCGACGGATCGTAACGCGACATGATGACGATCATAGTCGTCTCTCTGACGATAAGCACAGGCCCGTACGTGGACGGTGCAGTGCCGACGGCCCTCTCCGGGCCCGGCGTGGTGCGCGCGGGGCCGCCCGGGCCCGGGACCGGGCAGGCGCGGGGCCGGTGACCCGGTGTCACCGGCCCCGGGGTGCGGACGGGCGGCGGGCGGGCTCAGCGGGCGACGAGTTGCAGGTCCGTGGACGCCTCCTCCACCATCGCCACGCCGATCCGGCTCACCCGGACGGAGAAGGGCTCGCCCGCCACCCGCAGACCGGTCAGTTCCAGCTCGCCGAGTGGCGCGGTGCTGGCCGGGCGGACCAGCACCCGACCGCCCGGGACATCGGGCCGGACTCCGGCCAGGGCGAACACCGCGTGCACGGCGCCGGCCGCGGAGACCGCCGCCGGGCGGCAGGCCGCGGGGTGCGGCACCGGTGGGCAGCCGGAGGTGCGCTGCTCCCCCGCGTACATCTCCGGCAGCCGCCCCTCGAAGTGGGCACTCGCCGCGAGCAGGCCCTCCATCAGGGTGCCGGCCTCGTTCTCGTGTCCGGCCTCGGCCAGTCCGGCGACCGCCAGGGCCGTCTCGTGGACCCGCACCGCTCCGCCGCGGTGGCCCAGCGGATTGAAGCGGGGGGACTTCGCGCTCAGTGTGCGCAGGCCCCAACCGCTGTCCAGCTCGGGCGCGACCAGGCGCTGGGCGAGCAGCCGGGTCTGGTCGCGGTCCAGCAGGCTCTCGTGCCGGCCGCCGTCGACGGCGAGCCCGGTGTCCAGCAGGTGCACCAGGGAGGAGGCGACGGCGGGCAGCGGTTGGCCGCCCGGCGCCAGCCCGGCCGCGGGTCGACCACCGGACAGGTCGTCGACCCAGAACCGCTCGCGGAAGCGCCCGCGCAGCGCGGCGGCCCAGCCCGTCCACTCCGCCGCGCCCGGTCGCCCGAAGGCCTCCAGCAGCTCGGCCCCGTGCAGGGCGGCGCGGTGGGCCTGTGCCTGGACCTCGGCGCGGGCGGCGACCGGGTGGGCGGAGCGTTCCTCGGCCGGGCGGCTCAGGTCGGTGACGAAGCCGTCGACCAAACCCTCTCGCAGGGCCGCCAGGGCCCGCTCGACGGCCGGGAGCAGCTCGGCGACCTCCGCCGGGGGCAGGCCCCAGCGCCAGGCCTCGGCCAGCACCGTGACGAACAGCAGGGTGGCCTCGGTGGCGGTGCAGGTGGGCGGCAGCTCCGGGCCGCCGTGGCGCAGGGCGCCGGGCAGCAGGCCCTCGGTGCGACCGGGGGCGGCGAGCTGCTGGCGGCGGGCCAGCGCCCGGAGGGTGCCGGCCGCCAGCCGGGTGCCGAGCGGCAGGGTCAGCCGGGCGGCCCAGAGCGCGTCGGCCGGGGCCAGGCCGAAGCGCCAGGGCGCTCCGGAGGCCGGGTAGAGGTCGGTCGGGCGGTCCGGGTCGGCGAACAGCAGCCCGCCGAGGGCGTCCAGCGAGCGGGAGACCAGCGGAGCCGCCCGGGTGTCGTCGCTGCGGACCTCCGGCTCGGACCAGGGCAGCGGGACGCCGGCGCCGCGGCCGCCCGGCGGGCGCGGGCCACCGGTGGCGCTCTCCAACGCGGTGTGCAGCTCGACCGACCAGCGGGTGCCGGGCTGGACCTCCAAGTCCCAGCGGAGCACTCCGGCACCGGCCAGGACGGCGTGCGGGGAGGGCTGGGCGCTGACCACGGCGCTGTGCACCGGCCCCGTCCAACGCAGTCCGGCGGACTGCACCTGGCCCGGCAGGTCGGGCTGGCGGTGCCCGGCGGCAATCTCGGCGACCGGGCCGAGGTCGGTGCCGAGGGCTATCTCCAGTGGCAGCCGTGCGGGCCGCGGACCGGTGTTGCGCACGAGCACCGTCTCCACGCCGTCGGCATGCCGCAGCCGCTCGACGGTCAGCGCCGGATCCGGGTCGAGGTCGCCGGGGAGGCGGACGGCGCCGAGGAAGCGTGCCTGGGCGGTGCTGGTCAAGGTGCCCTGGAGCGGCAGCGGCTCCATGCCGCCCAACCGCAGCTCCATCCTGGCTAGCACTCGGACGCCGTTGCGGTAGAAGCCGTGCAGTCCGTGGCCTCGCAGCTGGCCGTCGGGGCCGGACGCGGCCATCGCCGGGGCGTTGACGCAGATCACCGCGTGGTGGACGGCAGGCGGCTGCGGGCGTGGCGGGGCCGCGGCTCGACCGGGGCCGAGCGGTGCGCCCGCGGGCCCCGCCGGCGGGACCTGGTCGGGACGGCCCACGGGCCTGGGCGGCGCGCCGACCACGCTCTCGGCCGGCATGGCCTGTGGTGGCCTCATGGCGGTCACCGGACTCTCCTCCCCTCGGCGGTCCGGTGGCCGGGTCAGGCCGGTGGGCCGCGAGCGTGCTCGATCGCGTGCTGATGGTGCCGGACCGACGGGCCTGTCCCGTCGGCGGGTGTGCCGTGTCTGGCCGTACCCGGTGGCGGGCCGTGCCATGCGGTGCTCGGTACCGGGCCGGTACCGGCGCGCCGCGCCTTCGTTCCGGGGCCCGTCACCGGGCCCGGCACGCCGTCAGGTCCGGCGCCCCGTCATACCGGTGACGCCCTGCCCCCTCGGCCCCCGCCTGCCGGATCACCCGGCCCCGTGACGGCGACCGGCCGTGGTGCCGCGCACGACCGCCGGCCGCTGCCGGACCCGGGCGGCCGGGTCCGTGCCGCCCGGCGATCGACCCGCCCGGACCGGGCGCAGGCCCCCGGGGTGAACGCCTCGCACCGCCGCCAGGTCACGCACCACCGCTGCGCCGCTGGTCGGAGCCGCGCTGCCGGGCGGCCGGACCGCTTCCGTCGGCCTGCTTCCGTCGGAGCGTCACCGGGGCCTCGCCGCGGGCGTCACCGTCCGCCCCGGGTCCGTACCCGCCCACGGACCGCCGCGGTGGACCGGCTCGGGCCGGGCGTCGGCCGAGGTCGGGCGTCAGGTCTGGCGGGTGGGACGCTCGAACCGGCGCTCGACCGCCGCCAGGATACGGTGCGGGGGTCGCGGCCCCCGCACCCGGTGGACCCGTGAACCGCGACGCCATCGCTGTGACCAGCAGAGACCGAGGAGTTGCATGTCCGCCATCAGCCGGCTGCCCGGGATTGTCACGACCGACCACGTGTTCCAGCTGCCGCTCGACCACGCCGCCCCGCAGGGCGAGCAGATCGAGGTGTACGCCCGCGAAGTGGTGGCCGCAGGCCGCGAGCGGGACGACCTGCCCTGGCTGGTCTTCCTCCAGGGCGGGCCGGGCGGCAAGGCCGCCCGACCGCTCGGCCGGGACTCCTGGCTGGATCGCGCCCTGGACGACTACCGGGTGCTCCTGCTCGACCAGCGCGGCACCGGGCGGTCCACCCCCGCGACCCGGCAGACCCTCGCCCGCCGCGGCGGTCCGCAGGAGCAGGCGGACTACCTGGCCCACTTCCGCGCGGACTCGATCGTCCGGGACGCCGAGCTGATCCGCGAACGGCTGCTCGGCGCCGACCGGCGCTGGAGCGTGCTCGGCCAGAGCTTCGGCGGCTTCTGCACCCTCACCTACCTCTCCATCGCCCCCGAGGGCCTGACCGAGGCCTTCATCACCGGTGGCCTGGCCGGACTCGGCAGCTCGGCCGACGACGTCTACCGCGCCGCCTACCCGCGGGTGGTCCGCAAGAACGAGGGCCACTACGCCCGGTTCCCGCAGGACGTCCAGGCGGTGCGCCGGATCGCGGCACACCTCGCCGACTCCCCCGCGCCCCTGCCGGACGGCGGGCTGCTCACCGTCGAGGCGTTCCAGGCCCTCGGCATGCTGCTCGGAGCCGGCGCCGGCTCCGGCACGCTGCACTACCTGCTGGAGGAGGCCTGGGTGGAGGGCGCGGCCGGGCCGGAGCTCTCCGACACCTTCCTGGCCGGCGCCCAGGCCCAGCTCTCCTTCGCGGGCGGCCCGCTGTACGCGGTGCTGCACGAGTCGATCTACGGCCAGCGGTCGGTGGACCAAGGCGGCACCGCCTGGGCGGCCGAGCGGGTCCGCAAGGAGTTCCCGCAGTTCGACGCCCGGGCCGCGCTGGAGTCCGACGCGCCGGTGCTGTTCACCGGGGAGATGATCTACCCCTGGATGTTCGACACCGACCCGGCGCTGCGCCCGCTGAAGGAGGCGGCGGACCTGCTCGCCGCCCGCGCCGACTGGCCCGACCTGTACGACCGGACGCGGCTGGCCGCCAACACCGTGCCGGTCGTGGCGGCGGTCTACCACGACGACATGTACGTGGACACCGCGGACTCGCTGGAGACCGCCCGCGCGGTGCGCGGCCTGCGGACCTGGATCACCAACGAGTGGGAGCACGACGGCCTCCGGGTGAGCGGCCGCGCGGTGCTGGACCGCCTGATCAGGATGGCGCACGGCGAGGCGTAGCGGCCCGCCGGCCGGCGCCGGGGCGCGAAGCCGCTCAGTGCGCACGGTGCCCTCCTCTCTCCGCCCGCCGGACGCCCCGGCAGCGGTGGAGGCCGGTGCGGGCAGCGTGCGCACCCGCCGTGGCCCGGCCGAGCCGCAGGCCCCGGACGGGCCACTCCCCGGCCGCCCGGGTGTGCCCGGGTGCAGCGGCCCTTCCCGGCGCCGGCAGCAGGGCCACCGCCCCGGCCCCGCCGCCCTCCGGCTCCCGGCCTCCGGAGCCGGAGGCGTCACCGGGACCCGGATCGGCGGGCGCCGACGCCGCGGAGGAAGCCTTCCGACGACCGCCCCGCCGGCGCCGCCGGCCACCGGGCGACCGTCCGGGCCGATCGCCCGGGGCCGCGCTCGCCCCCGGGCGATCGGGCCCGGGATCCGCTTCGGCACGAGGGGACGCCCCCTCGACGGGCGACGGCACCTCGGTGCTCGGCGCTCCACCCGCCGGAGGCCGCGGTCCGTCGGCCGGGGCCGCCGCTGCGCCGGGCTCCTCGCGCCGCCGCCGTTGGGCCTCGACGGCGGCCAACAGGCCCTGGGGCGTCATGCCGTCGTTGAGCGACTCGTAGAGCAGATCGGCCAGCAGGTAGCCGGGGGCGAGCCGCAGGACGTGCCCGAGCACCACCCGGGCCGTCGCGGTGTCCCCGGCGACCCAGGACGTCCAGGCCAGCAGGGTGAGCGGGGCCACCGCACAGCCGTCGTACGGAGGCACGGCCCGCCGGGCGAGGAAGCGCCAGAGGCGCTCGGCCGGGGCCAGCTCGGCGGGCCGGGCGTACTCGACGCCGCGGTCCCGCACCAGACGGTCCCGCAGGGCGAGCAGCAGCTGGGCCGTCCGGTCCGGATCGAGCTCCCTGGCTCCCGCCCGGAACTCGGCGACGGCCTGGTCGAGCAGGGCGATGCGCTGCTCCCTGGCGAGCGCGTCCACGGCCTCGGCCCGGGCGAGCGCCTCGCGCTGGACGGCGTCCTCCGGCGGACCGACCGGGTCCAACCCGCCGATGATCGCCTTCCGGCTGCCGCGCGGCACCAGGCCTGCCACCGTCGCGGCGGCCGCCGCCGGACCGGGTTCGGGGCTGCGCCGCACCGGATTGCCCGCCGCTTCGCAGCACCCGTCGCCGCGGCAGAGGAACGACCACCAGCGGCCGCCCGAGACGCACAGCGACTCCTTGACGGCCACACCCCGGCGCCCGAAGGCCGCCCGGAGGGCCTCCGCCAGCGGCCGCAGCCCGTCCACCACCGGCGGGGCGTGGGCCGCGGCGGGATCCTGGCAGAGGTAGAGGAGCACCTGGAGCGGCCGGGCCCCGTGCCGCTCGGAGAGTGCGATCAGCAGGGCGGCCGTCTCCTCCGCCGCGACCGGCCACTGCGAGGACGACCGCGGCAGGTCCGCCCGGATCACCCCGCCCTGGTGCAGGCCGGGGCCGTGGAGCCCCACCGCGACGATGCTGTCGTCCGGGTAGAAGCCCAGGAAGTACGGAAGCAGCTCGGCCATGTCGGCCGGACCGCGCATGACGACCTGCCGGTGGTCGGAGGCCGGGCCGAGGGACAGAATGACGTGTTCGTTGTTCATCGCGTTCATGGCCGCAAGAGTGGACGCAATCCGCGGGCGGCACCGGAAACGAATTTTTTCTGTGGATAACTCCGCCCCCGAATTTCCCTTCACTCATTCGGAGCAGGCGACACGCCCTCCTGCGGGTAAGTTTTGACTGCCGTTCAGCGGATGAGCAGATGAGATACACCTCATCTTCCCTCGCCTCCCCTGCCCCACATTCGTCGCTTGTCGGCGGTACGGGGTTACATGGACGCCATGCAGCAGCCCGACATCCACACCACCGCCACCGCCGACCGCGCCGAGGTCCGGGCGCGGGCCGAGGCCGTCCTGCGCGAGCTCGCGGGCCCCGGAGCCACCCTGCGCGAGGACCAGTGGACGGCCATCGAGGCCCTCGTGGTCGACCGCCGCCGCGCGCTGGTCGTCCAGCGCACCGGCTGGGGGAAGTCCGCGGTCTACTTCATCGCGACCGCCCTGCTCCGGGCCCGCGGCGCCGGCCCGACGGTGATCGTCTCGCCGCTGCTCGCCCTGATGCGCAACCAGGTCGAATCGGCCGGCCGGGCCGGCATCCACGCCCGCACCATCAACTCGGCCAACACCGACGAGTGGGCCGCGGTCCAGGAGGAGGTCGCCACCGGGAAGGTCGACATCCTGCTGGTCAGCCCCGAGCGGCTGAACAACCCGGACTTCCGCGACCAGGTGCTGCCCGAGCTCGCCGCCTCCACCGGCCTGCTGGTGGTCGACGAGGCCCACTGCATCTCGGACTGGGGGCACGACTTCCGGCCCGACTACCGCCGGCTGCGCACCATGCTCGCGGACCTGCCGGCCGGCGTCCCGGTGCTGGCCACCACCGCCACCGCCAACGCGCGGGTCACCGCGGACGTCGCCGAGCAGCTCGGCACCGGCGCCACCGACGAGCACGCCCTGGTGCTGCGCGGACCGCTCGACCGGGAGAGCCTCACCCTGGGCGTGCTCTCCCTGCCGGACCCGGCGCACCGCCTCGCCTGGCTGGCCGACCACCTCGACCGGCTCCCCGGCTCGGGCATCGTCTACACCCTGACGGTGGCCGCCACCGAGGAGGTGACGGCCTTCCTGCGCGAGCGCGGCTTCACGGTGGCCTCCTACTCCGGTCGCACCGAGGACGCCGAGCGGCGCACCGCCGAGGCCGACCTGCTGGCCAACCGGGTCAAGGCGCTGGTCGCCACCTCCGCGCTCGGCATGGGCTTCGACAAGCCGGACCTCGGCTTCGTGGTGCACCTCGGCTCGCCCAGCTCGCCGATCGCCTACTACCAGCAGGTCGGCCGCGCCGGGCGCGGAGTGGACCGGGCCGAGGTGCTGCTGCTGCCCGGCCGCGAGGACGAGGCGATCTGGCGCTACTTCGCCTCCCTGGCCTTCCCCCCGGAGGAGCAGGTGCGCCGCACCATCGACGCGCTGGCCGAGGCCGGCCGGCCGCTCTCCACCGCCGCCCTGGAGCCCCGGGTGGACCTGCGCCGGGCCCGGCTGGAGACGATGCTCAAGGTTCTCGACGTGGACGGCGCCGTCCGCCGGGTGAAGGGCGGCTGGACGGCCACCGGCCAGAGCTGGGAGTACGACACCGCCCGCTACGCCAAGGTCGCCGCCTCCCGGGAGGCGGAGCAGCGGGCGATGCGCGACTATGCGGCCGGCACCGACTGCCGGATGGAGTTCCTGCGCCGCCAGCTCGACGACGAGCAGGCCGTGCCGTGCGGCCGGTGCGACAACTGCGCGGGGCCGCGGCACACTCCGGACGTCACCGACGAGACGCTGGCGGCCGCCCGGGCCGCCCTCGGCCGCCCCGGCGTGACCTTCGAACCCCGTCGGCTCTGGCCGACCGGGATGGACTCGCTCGGAGTGCCGCTCAAGGGCCGGATCCCGGCGGGCGAGCAGGCGGAGACCGGCCGGGCGCTCGGCCGGCTGTCCGACATCGGCTGGGGCAACCGGCTGCGCACCCTGCTCGCCGAGCAGGCGCCGGACGTGCCGGTGCCCGGCGAGGCGGTGGACGCCCTGGTGGCGGTGCTCGCCGACTGGGCCCGCGGTCCGGGCGGCTGGGCCGGGCCCGCGACGACGGAGGGCACCCGGCTGGAGCGGCCGGTCGGCGTGGTGACGATGGCCTCCTCGACCAGGCCCCGGCTGGTCGGCAGCCTCGGCGCGCGGATCGCCGAGATCGGGCGGATGCCGCTGCTCGGCCGGATCGAGTACGCCGGCGGACTGCCCCCGCACGGCGCCCGCAGCAACAGCGCCCAGCGGCTGCACTCGCTGGCCGGCGCACTGGTCCTGCCGCCGGAGGTGGAGCAGGCGGTGGCCGCCGCGGGCGGGCCGGTGCTGCTGGTGGACGACCTCGTCGACTCGGGCTGGACGGTCACCGTCGCCGCCCGGCTGCTGCGGCGGGCGGGGGCGAGCGCGGTCCTGCCGCTGGTGCTCGCCGTGCAGGGGTGACAGGACGACGGGAAGCCGTCGAAGGGACTCTGCTGGCGAAGTCGTTCGGGGTGGGTGTGGGGGCGGTAGGTTCCTGCTGGTTGGGGTGGGTTGGCTGTCTGTGGGGGTGGGCTGTGCTGCGTCCTGGTGGGGTGTCGGGGATTCCGGTGGAGACCGTGGTGTTGGCTCGCAGGGTTCATCCGCGGGGGACGGACGAGATGCGGGTGCGGGACGCGTTGGGTCCGTTGTTCAACGACGAGGACTTCGTCTCGGGTGAGTTCGAGGAGATGTACGCGGATCTGGGGCGTCCCGGTATCTCGCCGGCCCTGCTGG